>JAJRQP010000294.1 GCA_024280195.1 Bacteroidota bacterium
AAGAATAAAACAATAAAATACTCGCTGCAGCTATAAAATATACTCCTAAATAACGTTTAAAAAACCTGAACCATTTAGGACTAACTTCTCTCAGTCGTAAGAATTCAAACGTAAATAAAACGAAGAATATTAAAGAAATAAAAGTTATGTTAGTCACAATATAATTAGACAACTCTCCAACGTTTGGATAAATATACATATACCCAATACCATAAACATTACCAACTGTAAAACCACAAGTCAGTACATATAAGCCATAAAACAAATGCAATTTCTTTCTAAGGAAAAAGAAAATTCCTAATGAGTAGAATACAAATAATAATATTGTTCCGAAGTAAATTCCAAAAACCAAAGACCTAGACAAATCATTTTCAATGTAACTTGAAGAAGACATTAACTCAAATTCTACAACACTCTTTGCTGTTCTATTGAACTTAAAAAGAAATAATTTCTTTTCGTGAGTTTGCAATACTATTTCGAAAATATGGTCTCTGTGTTTTATGGTTCTGTTCTTAATATTTAAATGATCGCCTGATTGTCCAACTAAAATTAGTTCTCCATCAATGATTTCATACAAATCCACTTCATTCAAGTAGTAATTCTTTATTCTAAAAAGTAACGAAATTGATTCACTATCAGAATTGATTATCGAAAATCCTCCCCAATAGTTTGCGTCACCATTATCAAAAACAACACTGTTATTTTTTATTTTTTTGCTCTGTGAGTTCGTTTTTAATAGATTAACTACTTCTTCAGGAGTATACTCCGATGACACATCTGTATAAAAAAGAATACTAGTACTTATTGGAAGAAAGTCAATGTCTTTATTAACTTCAATCTCATTAAAGCAAAGAACATAGCTCTGACAATATACAAGAAAAATAAAAATGACACCTCGTATCATTAGTCAACAATTATATTATTCTCGTATCCGAATGCAACAATTCCAGCCGTAGTTGCAATTCCCAATTTTGCTTTTATATTTCTACGATGAGTACTGATTGTATGGACGCTCACATTGAGTTTTTTTGCTATTGATTCTGAATCTTGGTCTTTTGCTAAGAGAATAATAACTTCAAGTTCTCTATCTGTTAATTCTGTCTTGTGAACAAATTCATCTTTAAACAAGTCATTCTTCTTTTTGTTTCTAACCCCTTTTCCATAGACAAACTCAGTTGACTCAAAAACCTCCATTAAATCCTCATTGGATGACGTTTTCAATAAATAAGCACAAGCCCCTAATCGCTTGCATTTTTCTATCAAAGAAGTTTCATTGTACATGGTAAGAATAATCGTCTTTATAGACAATTCTTTCTTTTGAATGAACTCTAAAATTTCCAAACCATTAACTTCTGGCATATTCAAGTCCAGAATTAAAAAATGGGGAAGTTCATACTTTATTGCTTCGCATAACTCTTTGCCATTCTTGAAAGTTTTAATGGATGCAAAAGTTCCATTTAAATATTCTTTAATCCCTTGAGAAACAATCTCATGGTCATCAGCGATATAAAGTGTTTTAGTCTTCATCGATAATTCTACAATCCATATCCATTTGGATTCTCATCCTTAATTTTTATCAATTTATCCACTACGTATTGTCCTTCTTCTTCAGAGTAATTATCTCCTCGCCAAGGCAGTGAATTGTTATAATTTGAATAGTGCAACTCTAACTCCATTCCTTGAGATTCCATTAGTTTTTTAGCTAATTCTGAGTCAGAAACGGAGAATTGAAAACGATTGGTTGATAATCCAGCCGCACTTCCTGTAGATTTAATTCCAGGAAGAACCATTTCTCCCTCGTAGGTCTTGAAGAAGGTTCCTTTCTTAGAGAATTTATATAAGATACCTACACGCGTTCCTTCGCTGTACACAAAATAATATTGATAATAAACATATCCCGAAATGATCAACAAAAGCAAGAACGAAATGATTAAAACTATTTTCTTTTTCGACTTTTTCTTTGGTGTAATTTCTTCAACTTGAGGGACAATTGTATCTTCTGACATTCTATTTCTTTTTTAGTAAAAGTAATGATTCTAAATCAAAGATTTAAAAAAGAATGAAGCACAAAAAAAGAGCAACCATTTAAAATTGTTGCTCTTCCTATTATTTAGTTTTACTTTTTAGTGTTGATACTCATTTTTCAGCGCATTAAATATATGTGCTGATATTTCATCAAAAGAATATTTTCTTTCAGGATTGACTGTTCTTGAAATTTTAATTCGTTTGTACTCAGTTTCGTTTCCGTTGTTAAACAATGATCTTCTTAAACTGAAAAATCGAAGAATCATCATTAGATTTTCTTGCTTTTTCATAGTGCAAATTTTTATTTGGGTTAAGTCATTCAAAAATGAAACCAAACTTTATGAGTAAGGTTCGTTCTTGTTCTTAAAAGTTACGGATTTCCTTTGAAAGAAAAAAATTAATGCAGATAATTTAGTAATAAATCTATTTCACTAAAAGTATTAAAAGTGTGGAAACACAGTCGCAACCTTTCTTGCCCTAAAGCAACCGTTGGAGAAAAAATGGGTTTAACGGCTAGTTTATTCTTTTGAAGTTTATTGGCAATTACATTTGTTAATTCAACATCTCCTATCTGTAGAATTTGAATGGGAGAATTCACTTCAGACAGTAATCCATTATGTTTGAAATGCTTTCTAAAATATGCCAAGTTCAATTGTAATTTTCTTCTTCTATCGTTGATATCAATAGCTAATACTGCAGATACATTACGATTTACCGTTGAGTCAGGCAACGCTGTGGTATAGATAAATGACCTCGAAAAATTACTTAAAAACTGTGTTAACTTCTCTGAACCAAGAATCACTGCTCCATGTGAACCGTAAGCTTTGCCAAAAGTTACAAGCCGAGCAAAGATTTTATTCTCTAATTCTAGTGCAGCAACAAAACCTCTACCATCTTCTCCAAAAACACCTGCAGAATGTGCTTCATCGACAATTAGATAGGCGTTATTCTCTTGA
>JAJRQP010000295.1 GCA_024280195.1 Bacteroidota bacterium
AGTAAGCAGTCTTATGTGAGAACATTGGGGATTGGCATTGCAATTTTCTTGAGAATTGGTCTTTTGTTTGCGCTTTATTATTTGTTGCAGTATTTTCAAGAAATATTTTTCAGCATAGATAACAGCTTTTTTTCTATGGAATTAAACGTTCATAGCTTAATCATTGTTTTTGGAGGGCTATTTATTATGTATACTGCCATTAAAGAGATTTGGCACATGATTAGTTTCGAAGAAGGAGAGCAAGCAGTAGAGAAAAAATCATCCATTGGAAAAGCTCTTTTTGCAATTGTTTTTATGAATGTCATCTTTTCTTTTGACTCTATCTTAAGCGCGATGGCGTTGAGTGATAACTTGATTATTATGAGTATTGCGATTATAATTAGTGGTGTTTTGATGATTGTTTTAGCAGATACAGTAGCTAATTTTCTTCAGAAAAATAAAATGTATGAAGTCTTAGGGTTATTTGTTCTTTTTGTGGTTGGAATTATGCTTTTGCTAGAAGGTTCTCACATGGCGGGCGTTAAAATATTCGGAGAAGAAATTCATGAAATGAGTAAGACTACCTTTTATTTTATTATTTTTATTCTTGTTGTGATTGACATTGTACAATCAAGGTATCAAAAAAAGATAAATGCAACTAAAAAGATAGAGGAGTAATGACAGAACAGGAAGCAAAACTTGTATTGGTCTCCAATGAAGAAAATTCAATTGAGGATGTTTTTGAGGATGAGTTGTTTCAGTTGAAGCAATCTTTTTTATCTAGCTTGCCAACGTCTAAACTTTTCAATTCTAAATTTAAAAAAATCACTCGATTATCAGATGCATATTCAGCATTAGGTGGTACTCAGCAATCAATAATCGAAGTTGAACAAGTTCCATTTGATTATTCTTCTAATAATGTAAGAGAAGTTTTGACTTCTTTTCAGGAGAATGATAGCAAAATAAAATTATTGCTATTAAGTAGTTCTAGTGCAAGTACAGTGATTGATTTAGGAACTCAATTAGTGAATAATTATAAGGCTTTTGCTAGTAAGTGGAGATTAACGAATATTCCTTTAAAACAAGAGGTTAGAATGTCTGATGTTCCAGACCCGATGAATCTAATTCAAGCAGTAAACGAATTCAATGAGTCTGGGAAAAAGAATTTTGACGAGATAGAAGCTTTAGATAATAATAACCTCTTGAAAAAAGAAGCAATTCGTTTAACTTTGTGGCTTAACTTTGAAGCAAATGTCTGATACATTCGATAAATTGAAAATTCAGTTGGCTTTACAAGAATGGCCAAATGTTTACTTCTTCAAATTCATTGTCCCAAACAATTCTGAAATAATTGCAAAAATAACTGCTTTGTTTGATGATGGAGCAGACTTGAAGTATTCAAAATCTAAGACAGGTAAGTACGTTAGCATTAGTGCAAAAGAAATGATGATGGATGTGGATTCAATCATTGAGAGATATGAAAAAGCAGCAAAATTAAAAGGTGTAATTGCGTTATGATATTAGTAGGTTTTAATTTTTGGGATGTTATTATTGGAATGCTCTGGGTGAGTTTAGTGATTTTAATTGCATTCATTCTGTATCGGTGGGTTCTTCGTAGGTTTAGTAAGAACGATGTCGATCAATCTGTATTTTTGAAATTGTATAATATTGAAGAAAATCCAGCAAGTGGAGAAATCCCATTTTATTTTACAGCCAATGAAAAAAAAGATTTCATATTGTCAATATTAGATGCTCAAATGAATGATTTAATTGAGGTTTCTAAAGGAGAATGCAAGGTTGGAGGTAATATTATTCGTTTTGATTCGTCAAAAGTACCAAATGGTGACTATTTCTATTCTTTAAAAACAGACAAGCAGAAATCAGTCAAAAAAATGCAAATATTAAACTCTTAGGCTGACAAGATGTCGCTAATTTAATCTTGGCAAAATTATTGAGAATTGAATTATAGAATTAATTTAGTCGTAAGAAGACAAATAAACCTAAAAATAAACAATTAAAAAATAAAATTATGGCAGTTGAAATAACAGACGCAAATTTTGAAGAAATCGTATTAAAAGCAGATAAACCAGTAGTGGTTGATTTCTGGGCAGCTTGGTGTGGACCATGTAGAATGATCGGACCAGTTATCGAAGAGATGGCAGGAGAATACGAAGGAAAAGCAATCATCGGAAAAGTAAATGTTGATGAAAATCCAGGAGTATCAGCTCAGTTTGGAGTAAGAAACATACCTACAGTTCTTTTTATTAAGAACGGAGAAGTAGCTGATAAGTCTGTTGGAGCAGTTCCAAAAGCACAGTTAGTACAAAAATTGGAAGCGTTAGTTTAATGTTTTAAGAAGCATTGATAAAATACATTTGTAAAAGCTCATCGTCAGATGAGCTTTTTTTATGCAATCAATTTAGCACTTTCTCTTTTGTTTTAACCTCCAAGAACTTCAACTAATCCATAATCCTAGCCAAAGCCAACTTCTACCCTTCTACCTTTCATCTTTCACTTCCCTGTGGACCTCTGTGCCTTCTTTGTGGCTCTCTGTGAAAAGCAGTCAACACTTTACTCCTTCACACAATCTCCACTTCAAATAATTCGTAATTCATAACCCTAACAGGCGTCAACTTCCACTCCACACTCCCATCTCGACTCCCGCTCGATGTCCGTTCCCTGCTTCATCACTCCACTACTTCAACAATTCATAACCCTAACAGGCATCAACTTCCACTCCACACTCCCATCTCGACTCCCACTCGATGTCCGTTCCCTGCTTCATCACTCCACTACTTCAACAATTCATAATTCATAACCCTAACAGGAACCTACTTCACTCCACACTCCCATCTCGACTCCCGCTCGATGTCCGTTCCCTGCTTCATCACTCCACTACTTCAACAATTCATAATTCATAACCCTAACAGGCATCAACTTCCACTCCACACTCCCATCTCGACTCCCGCTCGATGTCTGTTCCCTGCTTCATCACTCCACTACTTCAACAATTCATAATTCATAACCCTAACAAAAGCCAACTTCTCCATCTTCATCTTCATCTTCATCTTCAACTTCTCACTTCTCTGTGCCTTCTTTGTGGTTCTCTGTGTCAACAACTAATAAACAACTAAATACTTCCCTCTCACAAGCCTATTAGCAAACACCTACTTAAAGCTCTTGTTTTTCAAGAAATCTTCGTACAATTATTACCCTCCCTAATTCTAAAAACCAATCAAAATGATATCTTTGCAAAAACACATCAAACATGCAAAAATTCACCAAACGACTAAAGTTTTACGGCATCGGATTCGGATTCGGACTTATTTTCGTTATCTTCTTTTTTCAAAATAGAGGTTGTTCTTGGTTGCCATCGAATCGTGTTAAAAATTCCATTCTAGACAGAGTTCTAGTTATTTCTGACGAGACAAGCAACCAATTAAAGAAATCAAGTCTTACAGAAGAGAATCTTGTTCAGGCCTTAAATGATGGCGATATTTTATTCGGAGAAAGTAATAAATCAGAAGATGAAAAATGTTATGTCATAGAAAAAAACGGAATCAAATACGCATTTACCTTGCCTGTTGAGAGTTTCATTTCTGAAGTGTTTGTAGATGTAGATAACGGAAACAAAACGACAACCACTACCGGATATGGAAAATTCATCCACTATCCGCTAGATTCTACTCTAATTTATTGTGATACAAGTAAAATTGTAGGGTGTCAACAAGAAATGCTAGGCCTTCTCAATACCAAAGACATTCTTAAACTTGTCAAAAAATCTGGAAGAATAAATTTTGCAACTTCCAACCTAAGTCAACAGCCGAAAGCAGAACACACCGTCGAATTTAAAAAAGACTCCCTACAAATATCAACCAACATGATTTGGTATAAGAATAAGTTAAATATCACATCATTCAAGTTTGAAGGTTCAGATGCTTGTAAAGAGAAAAACTAAGACGCAATTTATTCTGATAATTAGCTTATTTCTTCTAGCCTGTATTGGATTGTATTTAGAGGTTACGGATGGTTTTTTTTGCGAGATTAATTAATGAAGTAATCCCTTGTTATTATCCAAAAGGGTCTGTAAGTTCTACTCCTTGCTATGTGAAGTATATGCCCTACACGTCCGCCTTTCTCTTTATTATAATGATTTCTTCATTGATTTCTTTTTTTTCTATTGAAGATTGAAATGAAAAATACAAGTTCAGTTATTGATAACAAAACCCTTCCGATTTTAAATCAATAATTCTATCGCACACCACACTCCACTCCTCCGTGAACCTCTGTGCCTTCTGTGCGATTCTTTTTGAAAAAAAACACGCTGCACAATAACAAGCCACACACCTCCACCTAGTGTTAACGTCAAATGTTCTGGACTTCAATCCTCAATTTTTAATTATCACCTCTCACCCCTCCTTTCACCATCTCCCACAAAAACACCCCAACCACCAACACATATTCTATCGTAGAAACAAGTCTCACTTCCCATACAGTATTATCCGTAAACTGATAAAAAACATACGAGAAGAAAATCACAAAGCTCCAAGCCAAAGGAAAAGCATAGTTGGTAAACAACGAAAATGCAAGCAGTGGCAAAACATACCAAGGATGCAATGTGCTACTCAAAATTAAATACACAAAAAATGCAATCGTAATTCTTTTAAAAAGCTTTTTCCAATCAAAGTTATCAGGGTTGACACGGACTCCCCACAATGCTAATGCAACAATAATGGTTAATGCAATCATCGATAAACGAGGTCCGTAGGTTTTTGTCATGTTCCAACCGACATCCCAGAAGCCAAACTGAATGTAGTAATAGAGAATGAATGAGTTAAACTCAAAGACTTCAAAATACAAACGTAAGCTCGTAACGAAATTATTGATATTCTCCGAGTCTAACTGGATAAAACCAAAGGCAATCACTAGAAAGATAGTCAAAGCGTAAAATACAATCGCTTTTTTCCAACCTAAAAAACGCAAGAAGAAAGGAAGAATAAGTAAAGGCACCAATTTGATCTGAACAGCAATGGCAAAGAAGATGCTTCCAAGAATTTCTCTCTTCTGTAACAAATAATAGAAGGCAATGAATAAGAAAGAAATCATGACGCCTTCAAAATGAGTGTTGCCTGTGCATTCAATAATCCAAAGCGGATTCAGGTAGAGTAACCATATTCTTGCTCGTTCAATTTTAAGGAACTCCAATATCTTAATTAAGAACACAGCACCCAAAATTTCTGTGAGAACAATGAGTAGTTTCAGAATGAAGGTGTTCAGTACCAGTGAATCTGAAAAAGCCGAAGCTAGAATAAAATAAAATTGATTAATAGGAGGATAGCAGGAGTAGTTTTCTCTTGATAAATCACTAATTCCAGCATAAATTTCTTGCATATATGCGCTCGAAGTCACAAATTCTCGATTAGCCAATTCTTGTGGGGTAAAATCAAAAGGATTGATTCCTTGCAAGGTTATTTCTCCGTCCCATAAGAATCGAAAATAATCAATGGAGAGGTTGGGCTCGTTCCAAATGGAAAGTAATTGAGCAATGATAGCAATGATAAATAGTTGCTTAAAAGAAATGGTTTTTCGTTGCGCATATATTCCTAAGTAAGCAATAAAGGCAAGCGTGTAAAAAAGAGCAATGAACGCAAAATTAGTTCTGTCTTCTTCAAAATTGATTAAGAAAATAGAGAGAAAAAAAACAAGAGGACTAAACGCTATGACGACACGTTTAATGTTCATTTATTTTACTTTAACTCCACGTAATTCTTTGATAGAGTGATAGAATACCAAACCAAAACCGAAGGCTAACATTAAATGAAAAGGAACCATTCCTAAATCACCATAAATGGTACGGTTGATTGCTGTGAATAAGAATAAAAGAAATAACAATCCTTCTCCAATGTTAAGAATAGAAAGGCTTTTCTTATCGTATTTGTTGGTTGTTACATCATTATTTGCTCCCACGTTGAATTTTGGTGTTCTCACAAAAGAGCTTTTGATTCCCAAGTAACCTTCAATGACAGCGACAGAATTGTTCAGTGATAATCCCATAGAAACCATTAAGAAAACAAAGAAGCGTCCAATGAATTTGAAGAAGTCTTTGAAGAAATGTCCTGTTTTGTCTCTGTACGATTGCCAGTAATAGTAAGCTAAGAAAACAGTTGCGATTAAAAAGAACGCGCCGTATTGAATCAAATCGTTCAAATCAGAGAAACTATCTTTAATATGTAGAACAACTAAGCTCAATAAAGCAATCAATAATATAAAAATGAACACCGAAGAATTGAACAGATGTGAAAGTCCGTGAATTCTATCTGATAGTCGCACACCTTTAGCTGTTGCCAGTTGTTTCCTCATCTTGATGAAGCATTCTGCGCCACCTTTCATCCAGCGATGCTGTTGAGATTTTAAGGCTGACATTGTCACAGGTAATTCTGCTGGAGCAATAACATCTTCTCTGTATTCAAAACGCCAACCTTTCAATTGTGCGCGGTAACTTAAGTCTAAATCTTCTGTTAAGGTATCGTGCTCCCAGCCTCCAGCATCTTCAATACACGTTCTTCTCCAGACACCACCTGTTCCGTTGAAGTTAATGAAGTGGCCTGAAGCTGTTCTTCCTCCTTGCTCAATTGCAAAATGACCGTTCAGTCCGAATGCTTGCAATTCAGTTAGCAAAGAATAGTCTTTATTGATATGTCCCCATCTTGTTTGAACAACACCCACTTTTTCATCTCTAAAATAAGGCATTACTTTTTGCAAGAAATCTGGATTAGGAATAAAATCAGCATCAAATATACCGATGAATTCACCCTCAACTCTGTCCATTGCGTCATCTAACGCCCCAGCTTTATATCCTGTCCTGTCTGTTCGGTGAATGTGCTGAATATTAATGCCTCTTGCTTTAACCTCAGCAACTTTCTTAGCAATAACATCTACGGTCTCATCGGTAGAATCGTCCAAAACCTGGATTTGCAATTTATCGGATGGATAATCGAAGTTAGCAACTGTTTCAATGATTCTATCAGCAACATATAGCTCGTTGAACATTGGTAATTGAATGGTGACTTTAGGCGTGTTCGTTGGGTCAAAAATGGGTTTAATTTCCTCTTCTCTTTTCTTTTTATTCTTGACATAGGTAATTGCCAAAGTAACTTGGAGAATACTATAGAATAACACCAAAAGCAAGCAAAGAAAATAAAATCCGATAACTGTTTTAGCTAACCAATGTGACCAATAGTGTTCCTTACCATACGCATCACCCCAAT
The DNA here is from genome assembly GCA_024280195.1 of Bacteroidota bacterium. Classification (GTDB taxonomy): domain Bacteria; phylum Bacteroidota; class Bacteroidia; order Flavobacteriales_D; family Crocinitomicaceae; genus UBA4466. The sequence continues at coordinate 7,248 of JAJRQP010000295.1, forward strand.
CAAACATCCATGAAACTTTTCTCCCAATTTCAAAAGGAGTAAAAGTAAATCCGTCGGCATGTTCTTTATTCAATGAGAATGGAATGTCTTTTCTATTGTAAGTGATGTCGTCCACAACTAAGGTGTAGTCTCCTAAAGGAACATTGTTAAAAGAGAAAACTCCCTCAGAATTAGATGTTGCTTTGTATATTTTGGTAGAATCAGCATTTTGAATTTTCAATTTAACTTTTGAAACTTCATTTTTCGTTTTTGCATCTACTACAATTCCTTTCACAACTTTAACTTGTTGTGCATTTAAAAGAGTTGTCGCAAATAATAATAGTAGGACAAGTGTTGTCTTCAAGTAATTCAATTTATTTGTTTTCAATGGTGCAATCATTCTTAATTCTAACTAAAAAAGATATTTAAAAACAGCAAATATAATCTTTATTCCGGCAAGTATTGTCCCTTTAACAGTACCACTTACTTTTGATACCCCAATTCGCTTTTTATAGTTGACTGGAACTTCGCAATAAGTCATCTTGTTTTTAAGGACTTTGATTTGCATTTCTATCGTCCATCCGTAAGTTTTGTCAGACATTCCAAGTTTTTGTAAAGAGTCAAATTTCATAGCTCTAAATGGACCTAAGTCTGTAAATTTACCACTGTAAAAAAGTCGAATTAATTTCGTTGCTAACCAATTGCCAAATACTTGCTGAGGAGTAAGTGAACCTTTTTCTCTTTCTCCCAAAACTCGTGAGCCAATAACTAGATCTTTATCCCCATCGAGAATTGGTGCAATAACATCTTTAATCTCCTCTGGATAATCAGAATAATCTCCATCCAAAAACACGATGATTTCTGTATTCAATCGTTCACATTCTGCAATGCCTTTTAAACAGGCCCAACCGTATCCTTTTCGAGGTTCATCGAGAACAATTGCTCCAGCAGATTTTGCAACTTCTACCGTAGAATCGGTGGAATTGTTATTGACAACAATCACATGGTTTACCAGGTCTCTATCAATGTCCGCAACAACCTTTCCGATGGATTGTTCTTCATTGTATGCCGGTATTACAACAGAAATGATTTTATTTTTCATTAGCGCGAAGATAGTTTTTTCTAAAGAATTTTAGAACGCACTATTCATTATTCTAAAGTAAGATTCACTTCCATTATTCAATAAATCTGTCATTCCATTTCACAGAGTGCTAATAATTCACAATGATAACAGGTGTCAACTTCATAATTCATAATCCTAACAGGTGTAATTGTCATAATTCATAATGATAACACCCTTCACCCTTCACCCTTCACCTCTCAGTCACAGCAGCCGTCAACTTTTTCAACCTTCCTACGTGAATAACTCCTAACAACTTCCTGTAAAACACCCTTCATTCTTCGTTATATTTGGTAATTCTCGAATAATTCAATGCAAATGGCAGAAAATCAATATACTGAAGACAATATTCGCTCCCTCGATTGGAAAGAGCACATCCGCTTAAGACCCGGTATGTATATCGGTAAGTTGGGTGACGGTTCTTCTGCAGATGATGGAATTTACATCCTCGTAAAAGAAGTAGTTGATAATTGCATCGATGAATTCGTGATGGGAAATGGAAAACGAGTTGATATAAAAATCAAAGACGGAAAAGTTATCATTCGTGATTATGGACGAGGGATTCCATTAGGAAAAGTAGTCGATGTTGTTTCAAAAATTAATACGGGAGGTAAATATGATTCCAAAGCATTTAAGAAGTCTGTTGGACTGAATGGTGTCGGTTCTAAAGCTGTAAATGCTTTGTCCTCTCATTTTTTAGTTTATTCTGTTCGAGATGGAAAGAAAAAGTCTGCAAGTTTTGTTCGAGGAGTACTCGTAGATGATCCGAAAATTGAAAATACAGACGAGCAAAACGGAACTTATGTTGAGTTTATTCCAGATGAAACCGTTTTTAAGAAATTCGCTTTTAAGACACCTTATCTCGCAAAGATGATGTGGAATTATTGCTACCTGAATCGCGGGTTGACAATTAAAATGAATGGAGAGAAGTTTTTCTCTAAAAATGGCTTGAAAGATTTATTAGAGAATAACATGGACGGCGATCCGCTTTATCCAATTATTCATTTGGAAGGAGATGATATTGAAGTTGCTTTTACCCACGGAAAAACTTACGGAGAGGATTATTATTCTTTCGTCAATGGACAACATACAACGCAAGGTGGTACGCATCAGAGTGCTTATCGTGAATCGATTGCCAAAGTAATTAAAGATTTCTACGGAAAGAATTACGAAGCATCAGATATTCGTCAATCCATTGTTGCATCGATTGCTGTAAAAGTAATGGAGCCGGTTTTTGAATCGCAAACGAAAACGAAATTAGGTTCTTTAGAAATTGAACCAGATGGTAAATCAATGCGTGCGTTTATCAATGATTTTTTGAAAGAGAAATTAGATAATTACTTGCATAGAAATCCAGATGTTGCAGAGATAATTGAACGAAAAATTAAGCAATCGGAGAAAGAAAGGAAAGAACTTTCAGGTATTCGGAAAATTGCTAGAGATAGAGCAAAGAAAGCAAATCTACACAACAAGAAATTGCGTGATTGTAGAGTTCATTATACAGATACTAAAAATGAGTTGCATGAGAATACAACCTTGTTTATTACCGAGGGAGATTCTGCAAGTGGCTCGATAACTAAGTCCAGAGACGTGAAAACACAGGCTGTTTTCTCCTTAAAGGGGAAGCCTTTGAATAGCTACGGTTTGACCAAAAAAGTAGTGTATGAGAATGAAGAATTTAACCTCATTCAAGCGGCGCTGAACATCGAGCTAGACATGGATGATTTGCGTTACAATAAGATTGTGATTGCAACAGATGCCGATGTCGATGGAATGCACATCCGTTTATTATTGTTGACTTTCTTTTTGCAGTTCTTTCCAGATTTGATTAAAAGAAATCACGTGTATGTGCTTGAAACTCCACTATTTAGAGTTAGGAATAAAAAGAAAACAATTTATTGCTATTCTGACCAAGAACGAAAGGATGCAATTTCTGAGTTGGGAAAAAATGCAGAAATAACACGATTCAAAGGTCTTGGTGAAATTTCTCCGGATGAGTTTAAACACTTTATTGGTGAGGATATCCGTTTAGAGCCAGTCATTCTATCAAAAGACTCCTCCATCGATGAAATTCTCTCTTATTACATGGGGAAAAATACACCTGCTCGACAAGAGTTCATCATTAATAACCTGAGAGTTGAAGAAGAGGTAAGTGATGAGGTAGAAGATGAATCGAGTAATAAATTAGAAAAAGCTTCATAATATGTCCGAAGAAAACGACGAGTTAGAAAACAACGAATTGAACGATGGACAAGAGAACGAATCAAGTCCATTTAGCGATAGAGAATTAGATGATAATATCATTCCTGTTAGTGGTTTGTATGAGAATTGGTTCTTGGATTATGCCTCTTATGTAATTCTTGAAAGAGCCGTTCCTTCATTGTATGATGGTTTTAAACCTGTGCAACGGAGAATCATGCATTCTATGAAAGAAATGGACGATGGTCGTTACAATAAAGTAGCGAATATCATTGGTAACACGATGAAGTATCATCCTCACGGTGATGCGTCTATTGGTGATGCTTTGGTGAATATCGGACAGAAAGATTTACTCATTGATTGTCAAGGAAACTGGGGGAACACCCTAACAGGTGACCGTGCAGCTGCAGCTCGTTACATTGAAGCAAGAGTTTCTAAGTTAGCAAATCATATTTTGTTTAACCCGAAGACAACGAAATGGCTGAAGAGTTATGACGGACGAAACAATGAGCCGGATCAATTGCCTGTTAAGTTTCCATTGTTATTGGCACAAGGGGCAGAAGGTATTGCTGTGGGGATGGCATGTAAAATATTGCCGCACAATTTTGTAGAGCTTATTGAGCAGTCAATCAATCATTTACGCGGAAAAAAAGTAACGATTTATCCTGATTTCCCAAACGGGGGAATGATTGATGTCTCTAATTACAACGATGGATTACGTGGTGGTAAAATTCGACTTCGTGCAAAAGTTAGTAAGTTTGATAAGAAGACATTGATGGTTACGGAAATCCCTTATGGGACAACTACTACACTGATTGATTCTATTCTGAAAGCAAACGATAAAGGGAAGATTAAGATTAAGAAAATTGAAGATAATACAGCTGCAACTGCAGAGGTTGTCATTCATTTAGCACCTGGTGTTTCTCCCGATAAAACGATGGATGCGCTTTATGCGTTTACAGATTGTGAGGTATCACTTTCTCCAAACACTTCTGTTATTGATGGTAATAAGCCTCGATTCATGGGGGTGACAGAGATTCTGAAAGTGAATACAGATACAACGGTTCATCTTCTGAAACGAGAATTAGAAATTCGACTTGAAGAATTAGAAAGACAATGGCATTTTTCTACCTTAGAAAAAATCTTCATTAACGAAGAAATGTACATTGATTTTAAGAATTATTCTGATAAAACAAGTCTGTACGAGTATTTATACAAGGCATTTAAAGTATTTAAAAAGCAGTTAATTAGAGAGATTGCAGACGAAGATTTACACCGTCTGACGCAAATACCAATGATTCGTATTACGCGTTTCGATGCGACTAAAGCAGACGACACCATTGCGAAAATTGAGGCAGAGATGGAAGAGGTAAAGAATAACCTTGCTAGCCTTATTGATTACTCAATTGATTATTTCAAAGACTTGAAAAAGAGATTTGGAGAAGGGAAAGAACGTAAAACAGAGATTAAGACTTTTGAGTCAATTACTGCTTCCAAAGTGATTATTGCCAATAAGAAATTGTACGTTGATTACGAAGAAGGGTTCATTGGTCATAGCATTCGTAAAGCAGAATACATTGCTGATTGTTCTGATATCGATGATGTCATTATATTCTTTGCATCTGGAAAAATGATGGTGACTAAGGTGGCAGACAAGAAATTTGTTGGCAAAGGAATCGTCTATGCAAATGTCTGGAAAAGAGGGGATAAACGAACAGTCTACCATTTGATGTATCAAGATGGAAAAGGTGGGGCTACCATGATGAAACGTTTCAATGTGAATTCAATTACCAGAGATACGGAATATGATTTAACGAAAGGAACGAAAGGTTCGAAGATGTTATATTTCACTGTGCATCCAAATGGAGAACGTGAAGTGGTGACAGTGATTCTTCGTGCAAGACCTCATTTAAAACGATTGAAATTCGATATTGATATGGGTGATTTACTCATTAAAGGTCGTGGTGCTGGAGGAAATCGAGTAACTAAAGAGATTGTTTCTAAAATCGTACAGAAAGAAGTAGGAGGTTCAACTCTTGCGGCAAGAAAAATTTGGTTCGATGAGGTTGTAAGTCGTTTGAATGACGACGGCAGAGGTAAGTTCTTGGGAGAATTTAAAGGGACAGATAAAATATTAACGCTTTATAGTTCTGGAGAATATCGCTTGAGCAACTTTGATTTATCGACGCACTTTGATGATGATATGATTCATATTGAAAAATGGAACCCTGAACATGCTATCTCTGCAGTTTATTTTGACGCATCCAAAGAAATGCATTATTGCAAGCGTTTCTTGTGTGAAATAACAACTGATAAGAAAGTCAATTTCATCTCAGAAACAGAAGGTTCAACTTTAGATTTAGTTTCAACAGGGTATCGACCACAAGCGAGAATTGTGTACAATAAGTTACTCAAAGCAACGAAGAATTTACCGGATACAATTATCAATATAGCTGATTTTATAGATGTAAAAGGTATGAAATCACAAGGGAATCAAATGACGAAGAATAAGGTCAAGGAGATTGTGATTAACATTCCCGAAGACGGAGAAGAAGAATGGCCAGAACCAGAAAAGCCAATTGCTCCATCAACTCCGGAAATTGAAGGAGAAGAAGATGAAGCACCAACAACGGTGGAATGGGACGTGAAGAAAGATACTTCGACTGACTCAGCAACCGAGGATGGAGATCAGGCGAAGTTGTTTTAAAGA
>JAJRQP010000296.1 GCA_024280195.1 Bacteroidota bacterium
GAAGAATAATCATCCACTCCATCAAAATAAGAATAAGGCAATGTTGCTTTAGTTGTCAACTTAATATTCGATCCTCCTTGTGGATAAATTGGTGCACTAACAGAACTTCTTTGTAAAGTATATTTGAATGCAATGTCATTTGCATAACCATTCGTAAAAATTCCAAAATTGGCATAATCGGTTACGTCGTAATACTGATAACTAATTTCGTAGTAAGCTTGAAACCAATCATCTGGCCATTTTTTACGACGACCAATTCCAACTCCAACTCCAGTAATACCTAAACCTGTATATTTCTCATTCGTTCTTATAAAACCATTACCCAACGCGGTGTGATTCATCCATAAAGAAAGCGAGGTTGGTTTCTTTCCTCCTAACCATGGTTCAGTAAAAGAAAAATTATATCCCTGATAAAACTTACCATTCGTTTGTGCTCTGATTGACAAACGCTGACCATCTCCACCTGGAAGAGGAGTCCATGCTCCCTTCTTAAAAATATTTTGAATGCTGAAGTTATTAAACGTAAGTCCAAGTGTTCCTATGATTCTTCCTTTTCCATCCACACCAGTTCCTCCGTAACCACCAGATAATTCTATTTGATCAGATGATTTTTCTTCTACTGTATATTCTATATCTACTGTTCCATCAGCAGGGTTTGGAATTGGATTTATTTGAAATCCTTGCTCATTGAAATAACCCAATTGTGCTAATTCACGTTGCGTTCTGATAATATCGTTTCTATTAAATAAATCACCAGGTTTCGTTCTAATTTCTCGACGAATCACATATTCATTTGTTTTGGTGTTCCCTTTAATTATCACACGTTTCACTCTTGCTTCTTTTCCTTCAATGATTCTCATTTGGTAAGAAATATGATTTTTTTCTACGTGAATTTCAACAGGAATTACTTGGAAGAAAAGATAACCTCTATCCATGTATAAAGAAGAAACATCACGGTTATCTTGGCTCATAAATAAGCGTTGATCCAATAATTCTTTGTTGTAGATGTCTCCTCGCTTTATTCCAACAACCGTATCTAAGAATGAAGAACGAAACTTCGTGTTACCAATCCATTCAATGTCTCCGAAGTAATACTTCTCTCCTTCATCAATGGTAATGTTAATGGTTAAGTTTTTACGATCTGCATGAAAAACGGTGTCGAATGCAATTTCAGCATCACGCAATCCTTCTTTTCCAAATTTCGCCATCATCAAACCTTTGTCTCGTTTATAAGCTGTTTGATTAAATTTAGAACGCTTAAAGAATCTCCAAAAAGCTTTCTGCTTGGTGTCTTTCATTGCCATTTTCAACTTCCACGTTTTAACCGTTTCGTTGCCTGTTATGTTCAATTTACCAATTTTGACCTTTGGACCTTTATCTACGTTGATGATAAAAATTTCAGAATTATTCATCAACGGATCCGTTTCTTTGGCAATTTTCACTTTCGCCGTATAATGCCCTTTTTCATTGAAATATCCTTTGATTTGGTTTTCTGTAGCAAAGATTAAATTCTCTGTAATTGTTTTTCCCGAGAATAAAGAAATCTCTTCTCTTATCTTATCTGCTTCTCTTTTGTTGACACCCACAAATTTAAAACGAGAAAGTTTTGGTCTTGGAACAACCTTAATGACCATATAAATTACTCCTGCAATATCTTTTTCAGCAGTAATTTCTACATTAGAAAAAAGACCTTCGTCCCACAGATTATTGATTGCTTTAGAAATTTTCTCTCCAGGGATGGTGATCGATTGTCCTTGGCGCAGACCTGCCAAAAGCTTAATCGCATTGTGATCGTAATTATCAGCGCCTTCTACTCGAATTGGACCTATTTCGTAGGTTTTCGGGTTTTTATAATCAATGTTCATTCCACCGATTTGACCAAATGAGGTCAAAGAAAGCAGTAGTAATGTGCAAACGATAATCAGTTGTCGTTGTATGCTCATGAATTTTTTTCTATTTGTTCTGAAACCATTCCAAATCTTCTCTCTCTCGATTGATAATCTAAAATTGCTTCGTATAAATTTTCTCTTTTAAAATCTGGCCACAGAATTTCCGTAAAATAAAATTCTGTGTAAGCAATTTGCCATAACAAAAAATTACTAATTCTATGTTCTCCACTTGTTCTAATCAATAATTCAGGATCTGGAATCCCTTTAGTTGTTAATTCGTTTTCAAAACATTCTTCGTTCACTTCGGAAGAAGTAAGTTGCCCTGTCTCCACTTTTTGGGTGATGTTCTTCACAGCGTTCATCAGTTCCCATTTCGCGCTGTAATTTAACGCAAGAATTAAATGAACCCCAGTATTTTGTTTTGTTCTATCGTAAGCACTCAGCATCTCTGCTTTACAATCTCCAGGCAAACCATCTAGGTCTCCAATTGTTGAGATACAGACATTGTTTTTATTCAGTTCATCAACTTCGTTGCTAATGGTGTGAACCAATAAATTCATCAAACCATCCACTTCCTCTTTCGGTCTATTCCAATTTTCTGTAGAAAAAGCATACAACGTCAAATACTTCACATTTGCTTCTTGAGCACCTTTGAGTACTTCTCGAACAGACTCCACACCAATATTATGACCAAACAAGCGGTCTTGACCTTGCTTCTTTGCCCATCTACCGTTACCATCCATGATGATAGCAATGTGTTTTGGTGTATTATTAATGTCTATTTTTTCTAATGTGCTCATTCCTAGTTTTGACTAAACAACGAAAGTAATGAAAGTAAAGTACAAGGCAATGATTTTAGGTGATAGACTTAACTATTCTTAACAAAAAACCATAAAAAAAGCACGGACTGGTCTCGACCGGTCCGTGCTTTTTTTATGATTTTTTTATGTCGTAACTAATTATTCTGCTAGAACAATCACTTTGTTGTTTAACATTTCCATCACTCCACCTTTGATGTCGATGCGAATTACTTTCTTGTCCTTGCTATCCACTTCAATTAAATCAGTATTTTCTACTGCATCAAATTGTTCTTTCAAATTCGCTTTTATCACTCCTTTAGAAAGAGCTGAGATAATTGCTGCGTGATTTTCCATCACTTGAAAAGAACCGTCCAATCCAGGGAACTGAACAGCTTCAGCTTCTCCTTTAAAGATTTTATTTTCGGGTGTTATTATTTCTAAATGCATGTTGCTTTAAATTTAATTAAGCGTTTTCTGCAATCATTTTCTCTCCAGCCTCAATCACATCTTCGATACCACCTTTCAAGTTGAAAGCAGCCTCAGGATATTGATCATATTTACCATCTAAAATCTCGGTAAATGCTTTAATTGTATCTTGAACATCAACTAACACTCCTGGAAGTCCAGTAAATTGCTCTGCCACATGAAAAGGTTGAGATAAGAAACGTTGAACACGACGTGCTCTGTGTACGATTAATTTATCTTCCTCAGACAATTCATCCATTCCTAAAATTGCGATAATATCTTGTAACTCTTTATATCGTTGCAATGTAACCTTAACTCTTTGTGCACAGTCATAATGCTCTTGACCAACGATGTCTGGAGTCAAAATTCTTGAAGTTGAATCCAAAGGATCAACTGCAGGGTAAATTCCTAGCTCAGCAATCTTACGAGATAATACTGTTGTCGCATCCAAGTGAGCAAATGTGTTTGCTGGTGCTGGATCCGTTAAATCATCCGCAGGAACGTAAACCGCCTGTACAGATGTAATAGAACCATTCTTAGTTGAAGTAATACGCTCTTGCATTTGCCCCATCTCTGTTGCCAAAGTTGGTTGATAACCTACAGCAGAAGGCATACGGCCAAGCAATGCAGAAACCTCAGAACCCGCTTGTGTAAAACGGAAAATATTATCAACGAAGAAAAGGATATCTTTTCCTTCTTCCTCACCATCACCATCACGGAAATACTCTGCCATTGTCAATCCTGACAATGCAACACGAGCACGTGCTCCTGGAGGCTCATTCATTTGACCGAAAACAAATGTTGCTTTCGATTTTTTTAATTCATTTAAGTCGATTTTAGACAGGTCCCATCCACCTTCTTCCATGTTCTTCATAAAATCATCACCATAACGGATAATTCCAGACTCTAACATTTCTCGAAGTAAATCGTTTCCTTCACGAGTTCTCTCACCAACACCAGCAAATACAGACAAACCACCGTGTCCTTTTGCGATATTGTTAATCAACTCTTGAATCAATACAGTTTTACCAACACCGGCACCACCGAATAAACCAATCTTACCACCTTTCGCGTAAGGTTCAATCAAGTCAATCACTTTAATTCCTGTTAAAAGAACTTCAGTTGCTGTTGATAAATCTTCAAATTTTGGAGCTTCACGGTGAATTGGCATCCCATTAGAATTATCCAATTCTTTAATTCCGTCAATTGCTTCTCCAACAACGTTGAATAAACGACCTTTTACTTCTTCTCCAATTGGCATTTTAATAGCCGAACCAGTCGAAGTAACTTCCATTCCTCTCATGAAACCATCGGTAGAATCCATAGAGATTGCACGTACTGAATTCTCTCCAATATGCGACTGCACCTCTAAAACTACACGAGTACCGTTTTCCTTATACACTTCAAGTGCATCAAAAATTCTTGGAAGATCAACTCCCTTTTCAAAACTTACATCAATCACTGGCCCAATCACCTGTGATACTTTACCTTTTATATTCGACATCTGAACGTCTTTTAGAAATTAAAACCTTAATTTTGGGTGCAAATATATGCCTTTTCTATCAAAGAGTAATCTATTGATGTTCTTTTTTTAAGAAAAATGTGTGATTGTAAGTTTTAGACCTTTTGGAGTGTTGGAACTTTAGAGTTGCAGAACGTGAGTTCGACTTTTGACCACTTCGCTTTTTGACGTCTCCACAAACCTCTTTTCTCGAAAATATTACATCCGAAGCGATAGTAGAACTTTTGTAATAATCCCCACTTTTACATTCCTCGGATTATTATTCAGTATTTTTCATTCTTTGCCCTTTAAATTGCACATCGAGCGCAGCCAAGATATGCAAACAACGATCCCCATGTCTAAACCAGATTGACTCGCTTACTGAACCTGTCGAAGTACAGTCTAAAGAACGTAGCCCGTATCTAAATGTTCACCTGCGAATGAATGCATCTAACCTAAAGATTCTTCGATACTAAATATTTAACAGGTAAATAAGAGAGAATGGCACTTAGCATTGCTACAAGAAAAATAATTAAGGCTCCATCTTTCCAAGAAATTCGCATTGGAAATGGTTCGCCTCCAGAATTAGGCATCGTTATTAAATCAAATTGAATCTGAAGAAAGCAAATTAAATAACCAACCGTCACCCCAATTAAAATTCCTTTTCCAGCGATAAGTAATCCTTCGTAGAAGAAAATGCGGAACAAGAAATTCTTACTAGCACCATAACTCATCATTGTTTTGATATTGTCTAACTTCTCAATAAACAACATTGTTAACGAAGCAACTAGATTAAACGCCGCAAGGATAAAAATGAACAAAAGAATAATCATCACAATGGCTTTCTCCGATTTACTGGTTTGGTAAACCAACTCATTTTTCTCGTAGCTTGTTTTTACTTTAAAATCAGGACCAACCAATTGCTGAACTTTTTGTTTAACAAATTCTTTGTCTTCTCCTTTTCTGCAGTTGAGATAAATCGCAGAGATTTGATTCGTATAACCAACTAAGTTTTTGGCTAAATTTAATGGAACAATAAAACTAGAGGCATTCACCTCTTTGTTAAAGTTCATTCTACCAGCCACTTTTACAATCTCTGATTTAAAAGGACTTCTACCAGGTCTTATTTTTATTTTTCGCTTCGGTACATAGCAAACCAACGATTCATACCCATAACTTTCAGGGATAAACCCATCTAACTTATCTAATAAGGTTGCTCCAATAATTCCAAATTGCTGTCCTTGATTCTCTAAAAATGCTTCGCCATCTACCATATGACGCTTCATTTTTGTCATAGCTAAATAAGAAGAATCAACACCAATTAATTGTGCATTGACCCATTTGCTTTCATGTTTCAGAATAACAACCTCTTCAATTGCCCGAGATATTTGTGTGATTTCTGGTAACGCTTCAATCGTTTTAAAATCTATTCTGTTTTCGCCAAAACTCTTTCCTTTTTCTACACGAATAGTGAGGTCTGTATCAAATTCTGAATACAACTGCTCGATCATCATTTCAATGCCATTAAAAGCAGAAAGTAAAATAATCATTGCAGCAGTTATCGCAGCAATTCCAACCACAGAAACGCGGGTAATTAAATTAATTACATTTTTCTTTCTTTTGGCAGAAAGGTATCGTTTCGCTATAAAAAAAGGAATGTTGATACAGATTAGCTCTTTAGTAACTCATCAATTTTATTGGCATAATCCAATGAATCATCAATGAAATAAGTCAGGGTAGGGATGTGCTTCATATTTTTCAATCTCCTACCAACTTCTCCTCTAATTCGCGATGCATTTAATTGAATATTTTCTAACACCTCATCCTTCGGAGGTCCTGCAAATATACTGATGTAGCACTTTGCAGAGGATAAATCAGGGGACACTCTAACAACTGTTACCGTTACCATTGCACCTAGGCAAATCTCTCTTGCATTGCGTTGAAAAAACAAGGATAATTCTTCTTGAATAACTCCTTCTATTCTACTTTGTCTTATTGAACTCATAACTACAAAAGTAAGAATTGTTCCGTCTGTTTTCACTAGCATAGAAACAAAAACTATATTTGTGCTATAAATGAAATCAATTTTAGAAATATTTAGGTACACTTTTAAGTATAAAGGAACGGCCATTTTGGTCATTCTTTCCAATGTCATGTATGTTATCTTTAACTTGATTTCATTGGCGTTATTTGTTCCTTTTTTACAAGTTTTGTTTAAAGAAAAAAAAGAAGAATTAATCCAACCTGTTTACAGTGGAGAATTCATCGACTACTTTAATTATGCCGCTGATTCTTTTAATTATAAAATGGGGACCTTGACTCAAGAAGATCCGAAGGGGGCTTTGTTTTTGGCCTGTATTTCTATCGGTTTGGCATTCTTTGGTAAAACTGTATTCCGTTATTTAGCAATCTGGTTTCAATCACAATTAAGGATGGCAGTTGTCAGAGATGTTAGAGATTCTTTATTTGAGAAAGCAATGAATCTACCCATATCCTATTACACCAACGAACGCAAAGGAGATTTAATTTCCAGAATGCAAAGTGATGTTGGAGAAGTAGAAAATGGAGTAATTGCCATGCTTGAATTATTTTTCAGAGAACCATTTGCCATCGTCATCAATTTAATCGTTTTGATTTATTGGAGTCCAGAGTTAACATTATTTGCATTGATTCTTCTTCCGTTTATTGCGTTAATTATTGCGGTGATTGGTAAAAGTTTAAAAAGAACAGCCAAACAAGGACAAGAACAAATGGGAAGACTCTATTCCACCATGGACGAAAGCTTAGGTGGTATTAGAATAATCAAAGCATTCAATGCAATACCACAAGTGGTTAAATCTTTTAAGCACGAGAATTTAAAACACCAAAAACTCATTACAAAAGCTTTTAGAAAAAGAGATCTTTCTACTCCTTTAAACGAATTGTTGGTAACAGTAGTTATGTTGGTGATTGTTTGGTACGGTGGGGTTTTAGTTTTAGAGGCATCTTCAGTTGGCAGCCTAACAGGCTCTCAGTTCTTAGGGTTTATTCTTGTTTTTTCTCAGTTAACAAGGCCTATTGGTGGTATTGCAAAATCAATTGCTAATTTAAATAAATCAGCTGCATCACAAGATAGAATCAATGATGTTTTAAATGCAGATGAGAAAATACATGAAGCAGAAAAACCGATTGCCTTAAAAGAGCTTTCGGGAAGTATTCAATACCAAAACATTTTCTTTAAATACAAAAATGAGAACGTATTAAAGAATGTTTCTTTTGATGTCAAAGCAGGACACACTGTTGCGCTAGTTGGAGAATCTGGAAGTGGTAAATCGACACTGGCAGATTTACTCCCTCGTTTTTACGATGTTCAAGAAGGAGAAATCCTGTATGATAACATTAACATTAAAGATGCCTCTATTTTAGATTTAAGAAATCACATTGGTATTGTTTCTCAAGAATCAATTCTCTTCAATGCAACTGTAAAAGAAAATATTGCTTTTGGAATGCCCGATGCGTCTGATGAAGAAATAATACAAGCGGCAAAAATTGCCAATGCACATCTTTTTATTCTTGACTTGGAAAAAGGTTACGACACAAATATTGGAGAACGAGGCAACAAGCTGTCTGGAGGACAAAAACAAAGAGTAAGTATTGCCCGAGCAATCTTAAAGAATCCTTCTGTTCTTATTTTGGACGAAGCAACCTCTGCTCTAGATACCGAGTCAGAAAAATTGGTACAAGAAGCATTGGATAACCTGATGAAAGACCGAACTAGTTTAGTGATTGCTCATCGACTTTCAACAATAAAAAAAGCGGATACCATCATTGTTTTATCAAAAGGAGAAATTGTGGAGCAGGGAACGCACGCTCAATTAATGGAACAAAAAGGAGCTTATCACAAGCTTTCCACCTTGCAAGGAATCAACGAGTAAACTGAATGTATTCTTCTGGGTTGACTGCCTGTTGTTCCATCCATAATTCAAAATGTAAATGAGGGCCGTCAGAATTCTCTCCGGTATTCCCAACAATGCCAATCGGATCTCCAATTTTCACTTTAACTCCTGCTTTCTTCAGAATACGTTGACAATGTTTGTACACAGAAATGATTCCTTCTTGGTGCTCAACAATCAAGAGGTTGCCATCCTGATGCGTATATCCTGCATAAATAACACGGCCATCTAAGCAAGATTTAATTACGGCATTCTTTTCTGTAACAACATCTATCCCTTCGTGAGAATCAGTCAAATATGCTTGGCTAATTACGCCCGTAACTGGAGCAATAAAAAACTGAACGGCTTTTGTATTCTCTTTTTTTGACAGTGTTGACATGTCAGCTTTCACTTTATTCGCCATCTTTTTTTCTTCTACTGTCAATTCATCATCTAGGTTAAGTTCTTGAACAGAATCAGCAATAAGCACTAAAGAATCTATTGACGAAGAAACAGGAACTTCTCCTAAGAGTATGAGTTTTAAAGAAGAAATATACCTTTCTTGAGATTCCATTTTACCCGAAAGTATTTCTATCAATTCATTCTGTTCTTCTAATTTTTCCCTTTCTATAGAAGTATCCTTCTGATTTAAATAACCACTAACCAACTTTGACTTAGATAGCTGCACAACTAACGCTCCGAAAATCACAAGAAACAATAACGACAAACTAATTACACGAATTCCATTGCTATTAAAACTCCAAACTTCTTTAAATGTATTTGGATCAGAAGCAGAATACTTCACTTCTTTTTTTAACCGCTTAGATATCTTTTTGATAAAATTCATTGCTACAAAGCTGATTATTTTAGCTCATACTTGCAAATAAATAGCCAATTACCACGTTTAATTCAATGAATCAACAAGTTGGTTCATTTTTTGCATTCAAAAAGCAAACGTTTTAATTAATTTTGCGTCTAATAGATATAATGAGATACTTAGTTGCCATACTTCTGTTTACTATTCCTTTCTTTTCGGAAGGTCAGTTAGTGACATCTGTATCTTCGGCAGGCAATGCAGTGCAAAACGTTTTACTTGGGAACGGTGTTACAGTTTCGAACATTACCTTTAATGGGGCTCCAATAGCTCTAGGCACATTTACAGCAAACGGTACAAATTTAGGGTTGAACTCTGGCATTATTCTGACTACTGGAACCGTGTTGAATGCATCCGGAGGTCCTCATGGCCCTAACAATTCTACAGGGGCAGGGATGGATAATGGAGCAGGTGGATACCCTCTACTAAACGGAATTGCTGGAGCAACAACGTTCAATGCAGCTGTGTTACAATTTGATTTCGTCCCATTCTCAGATTCTGTCCGATTCAATTATGTTTTTGCATCTGAGGAATGGTTAGAATATGTAAACACGGGCTTTAACGATGCTTTTGCTTTCTATATTTCTGGACCTGGTATTTCTGGAAACCAAAACATCGCGCGATTG
Organism: Bacteroidota bacterium; assembly: GCA_024280195.1. Classification (GTDB taxonomy): domain Bacteria; phylum Bacteroidota; class Bacteroidia; order Flavobacteriales_D; family Crocinitomicaceae; genus UBA4466. Next base: position 10,067 of record JAJRQP010000296.1, read on the forward strand.
CCGAATGGTCAAACAGTAGAGATTGATAATATCCATTCAGGTGGTACAAACATCAATGGGGCTAATTTTGGAGCGGTAAATCAACAGTTTTATGTCAATAACAACAATGGTGCAACCATTCAGTACGATGGGTTTACAAAAGTTTTAACTGCAGAATCAAAAGTTATTTGCGGAGAATCATACCATCTAATTATTGTCATTGCTGATGCTGGAGATGCTATTTATGATTCTGGTATATTTCTGGAAGCTAATAGTCTGGAGTCTAACGGTGCAGTTTCTCTTTCTCACACCATTTCTCAAGACCTATTTAACAACCCATCAATAATCGCAGAAAATTGTGTGACAGCTACCGTTACTTTAAACAGAGGGAATAACGACATCAGCTTGCCATTAACACTTCCTATTAACATCTCTGGAACAGCAATAGAATTAGTTGATTATACAGATATTCCCGCGACAATAACTTTCCCTGCTGGAGTTACAACTGCCTCTTTTTCATTCAATGCATTTCAAGATGGAATAACTGAAGGCCAAGAAAACATTATTTTTTCTTTCCCTATTGTTGATCCTTGCGGAAATGTAAACCCCATCGTTCTAGAAATTAAAATCAATGATGTTGTACCTGTTAACGTTGAAATTCTAGCCGATATAGTTGTTTGTCCGGGAGAAGATGTAGAATTGATAGCAAATGCAACAGGTGGAGGTGAACCATACATCTATTTATGGAGTACGGGAGAAACAACACCTTCTATTATTGTTTCACCCACCACTACACAAACTTATTCCGTAACAGTCACAGATAACTGTCTAAATGAATCTGCATCAGATGCTGATGAAATTGTAGTGCCTGTTTACCCGCCATTAGTATTAATTGAAACGGCAGACATTACAGAGATATGTCCTTACATTCCGGCTTTACTAGAATCAAATGTCTCTGGAGGATTAGCACCTTATAATTACAGTTGGAGTTCTACTGTAGATTCTGATCTTGGAAATACGGGATCAATTACCGTGATTCCAGGAAGTACAACCACTTATACAATATCAGTAACTGATTTTTGCGATATTGAAGCTATTAAGGATATTGTTTACACCATTACTAGCCCTCCTTTATTGATAGAAATGAGTCCTGAGGTTGAAATTTGCCCTGGTGATTCTGCGCTAATTTCTGTTTCTTCCTCCGGAGGTTATGGACAGCATTTTTACCAATGGTGGCATAGTGGAGAAACAACCCCATCTGTTTGGGTAAAACCAGGAGTGACAACTTCTTATACGGTAAGTGTATCGGACGAATGTCAAACATTTACAGTGGAGGGTACAATACGAGTTATTGTTATTAAACCAACAGCTGACTTTGCAATCACGAGTCAAACAGTGTTTAATAACTTACCTATCCAATTTCAGAATTTATCTCAAAACGCAACCAACTATCAGTGGTATTTTGGAGATGGAAATTCTTCCAATATTGTACATCCACAGAATACGTATTCTGACCCTGGTCTTTACTACATAACACTTATTGCCATTGATGACAAAGGATGTCTAGACACCATCCGTAAACCAATAAACATTGAAGAAGAGTGGTACATCTACGTTCCGAATACATTTATACCTGATGACAATAGAATCAACGATGTATTTTCTGCAAGTGTAATAGGGATTAATCGATTGACAATTAACATTTTTAATCGTTGGGGAGAAATTGTTTTCACGTCCAATGAACCCCGTTTCGTATGGGATGGAACGTACAAAGGTGAAATCGTTCCAGATGGAACTTACACTTATTCAATTGATCTTGTCACCAATTCTAAAAGAGAAAAGAAAATCATTGGACACGTAAACGTCCTAAAATAAATTCTTACAAAGATTTAGTTCTTCCACCATCAACAGGAATATTAATTCCATTGATATAAGATGCTCTTGGAGAAGCTAAAAAACAGATTGCTTCTGCAACTTCAATCGGTTCTGCAATTCTTTGCATCGGAGAAAGTTCTGCCATATCTGTAAAAAATTGATCGACAGATACACCCGTTTTAGATTCTTTCGCTTTTGCAATTTCAGTTAATCTTCCTGTGTTAGTTGCACCTGGAAGAACGTTGTTTACCGTAATATTGAATTGTCCCAGCTCGTTTGCTAAGGTTTTAGACCAATTGGCAACAGCACCACGAATAGTATTAGATACCCCAAGTCCATTTAATGGTTGTTTAACGCTGGTAGAAATCACATTTATGATTCTCCCATAACCATTCTCCTGCATTCCTTTATACAATGCTTGCACTAAGATGTGGTTGCAAACTAAATGTTGATTAAAGGTATCCGTAAATTCTGAAATATCCGCATTAATAATAGGTCCACCTTTTGGTCCGCCAGTGTTGTTTACTAAAATATGAGGATTGTTACCTGCTTTTACATAAACATCGAGCACTTTTTTTAAATCTTCTGGTTGAGAAAAATCAGCCACTAGGTAATCATGTATTTGGCCATTAGAACTAGCTAGTTCAGTAAGTGCTTTTTTTAATTTCTCTTCATTTCTAGCAACTAAAGTAATAGTAGCACCTCTTTCTGCCATTAATTTCGCAGTTGAAAATCCTATTCCTTGCGTACTCCCGCATACAATTGCTTGTTTTTTAGCTAGTTCCATAATCTTGTGTTCTTTTTTTCGAAAAGTACTATTTATTTCTTGTACAAACAATAGTTAATCGTTTTTGTAGTTTAGATATTTAGTAGTACATTTACTCTAATATACTATTTAATATTCATTTAAAATTTAACTTATGAAAAGAATTTTACTCATGTTTAGTGCGATTGCTCTGAGTTCAGGGCTCGCCTTATCACAGTGCCCACTAGGCACTTCGTATCAAGGAGGTGCTGCACCTGCGCCAGGTAATAGTACTACAATGACAACCTGTGCTTTTGGTGGTGAATACCAAACAATCACTGCCGTAGTAGCAGGGAACGATTACACAGTTGCCTACACCGGTGGTACAAGTAACTTTGTAACAATATATGACGCTACTTTTACTCCTATCGCTTCAGGAACTAGTCCATTATTATGGACAGCACCTTCTGCTGGTACGTATTACTCACAAGCGAATTTAGATGATGGACTTTGTAGTACAGACGCCAGTTGTCATACAAATATCTGGACAAATACATCTCCTCCACCAGCTTGTCCTTCTGTGACAACACCTTGGATGGACGATGTGGAGGCAATTGCTGCAACCACATCTTTAGGAACAGTCAACTGTTGGACAAACTCAGCAGCAACTGGTTTCGATTGGAATGTATCTAGTGGAGGTACTCCTTCTGGAGGAACTGGCGCTCTAGTTGCAAACAGTGGGACAAACTTTTTCTATACAGAAGCCTCTGGAGCCGCTATTGGAGCGGAAGCAATTTTAGTAACACCAGATGTTGACCTTACAGGATTGACAGTTCCAATGTTAACATTCAACTACCATATGTTTGGTGCTCAAATTGGGACATTGAACGTTGAGATTTCTGACGATGGTGGAGCTACTTGGAATCCTGTTACAGCTATTACAGGTTCACAACAAGCAACTCAAGCTGATGGATTTTTATTAAGTGAGAATATCTTAACAGGTTATACAGGGCTTATTAATGTTCGTTTCCGTGCTGTTAGTGCTGGAAGTTTTGCGGGTGATATTTCTTTGGATGATTTCGCAATCATTGAAGCTCCATCATGTCCTTCGCCAACAATGTTGTCGATTACAGGTTCAGATGCTGCTTCTATTAGTTTAGGGTGGACTCCTGGTCTTAACGATATTGAATGGATTCTTGAATACGGAGCTCCAGGATTTATTCCAGGAACAGGAACATCAATGTTAACATCGAATAACCCTGAAACAATTGGTGGTTTAACAGCAAATTCATTTTATGATGTTTACTTAAGAGGAATTTGTGGAGCAGGTGATACGTCATCTTATGTAGGACCAGCAGTTGGTAACACATACAACCAGCCATTATATATGGCAACAGATAATGCATGTCCAGTAGCTGGTTTTGTTGATATTTCTACCTCTGGGACAGATTTATTACTTGGAGATGATGGAGAGGCTGGTGTTACTATTCCTTTTTCTTTTCTTTACCAAGGTGTTCTAGTTTCAGATGTTTCTGTTGGAAACAACGGTGATATCAAACTAGGAACGTTAACTGGAACTACTTCATTTTCCGGAGATATGACATCATTAGCAGACGGGCTTTACCCTTGGTTAGATGATTTGGATTCAGAAACAGGAGGTGTTTTTCATGAAACTGTAGGAACTCCTGGAAATCAAGTGTTCATTGTCCAATGGCACCAACGTTGTAACTTCTCAGGAAGCGTAGGTGCACCGAACGTTACTTTTCAAGTTCAAATTGAGGAGGCAACAGGTGAAATCTATTTCGTATATGACGATGTTCTTTTTGGTGGTTCAAATTCTAATGATGATTATGCTGCATTTGCTGATATAGGAATAGCTGGGCCAAACCAAGATTTGAACGTGTCAAATAACGACGCTCAATATCTAACAGACAATACTTGTGCTCACTTCTTTTACACAGATTGTCCTGCTCCAATCAATTATACTGTAACTTATACAACTAATGTTGAAGCTGGTATTTCATGGAGTGCAGGACTTGCAGGGGAAACTAACTGGACAGTTGTTTACGGTCCAGCTGGATTTGATCCATTAGCAACAGGTACGACAATAACAACTAGTGCTACTGTAGCAATCCTTCCTGGATTAAATGATATAACTACTTATGATGTTTATATCTATGCAGATTGTAACCCTGGAGTTCTCCAAAGTAATGGAGTTATGGGTCAATTTACAACTTTACCAAACTGCTCTGACCCAACTGCGTTTAATGCTAATTCAGCAATAGATTCATTATTGACTGATTGGATGTGGACAGAAAGTTCAGGTATTGGTACTTACGCTGTTACTGGTTTCGATTTACAATATGGTTTAGCTGGTTTTGGAGTGAATGATGGTACAGAAACAATCATTAATGCAAACACAACTCTATCTGATACTTCAGTAGTTTCATTACTTGGTGGTGGTGTTTATGAAGTATATATACAAGCAGTTTGTGGTACTGACAGCTCTAACTGGGTAGGACCTGTGGCGTTTACAATGCCAATTACAAATGATTCTACTTGTAACGCAATTGATTTAATGGTTGATGGTACTGTTTATACATTTAACAATACTGGTGCAACTACTCAATTGAATGAGTCAACAATTGCTCCACCTCCAACAGGATTTAATACTTCTGATGGATGGGGTAATTCTAGTATAGACTTCACAACGTGGTTTACATTTACTGCACCAGCTTCTGGTAACATGAACCTTTCTGGAAAGGATGCAGGATTTGATGGTCAATTTGCCGTTTATGAAGCAACTGATTGTTCAGATTTAGCAACTTTCACTTTGGTAGGTGCAAATGATGATGCATTGGATTTATCTTCTGCTGCTCCTGATTTCTCTATATGTGGATTAACACCTGGTAATACTTATTACTTGATGCATGATTCATGGAGTACAACAAATACTGGTACATATTCTATTCGTTTGGATGAAATTTCTGTTGAAGCAGGAACAACTAACGGAATGATAGATGTTTGTACAGGAGACACGGCACAGTTATTTACAGGTATTGCGGGTTATGATGCTGGTGGTGTTTGGTCTGAAGAAATTCCTACAGCAAGTTTCGCTGATTCGGTTTTCCCTTCAGCAGGATTAGCTTACCAAGTGTTTAATTTTGAATATACGGTTACTTTAGGTTGTGCTGTTGATAGTGTTGTTCAACAGGTTCAGATTTACGGACCTTCTTCTGCAGGTACAGACGGAGCAATTACTGCATGTCAAAACGAGCCAATTGATTTATTATCAGGATTAGGTGGTAATGTTGATTTGGGAGGTACATGGTATGACCCATCTAACAACCCAACTAACTCAGCAATCGTTGCAAGTAGTATTCCTGGATCATTTAACTATGATTACATTACATCAAACGGTGTATGCCCAGAAGATACTGCAAATGTTGTTTTAACAGTTGACCCAGCATGTGATTACTTGAATATCGAAGAATTGGTATTTGGAGATGTTGAAATATTCCCAAATCCAACTACTGGTAAAGTGTATATCACAAACAATAGTGCAACAGAAGTTTTTAACTACACAGTAACAGATTTACAAGGTAAAGTTCTTACCTCAAGTAAATCAGTTATCAATGGAACAGAAACAACTGAAGTGAACTTAGAAAACTTTGTAGAAGGAATCTATATGATTCAATTGTACAATGACAATGCTAAGAAAACATACAGAATTGTGAAGCAATAAGCAAGTCTAATAATTAGATTAAGGGTTCGTCTTTGGCGAACCCTTTTTTTATGCTTATTTTTAGAGCATTAATTAAAAAGAAAAAATATGTTATCTCCTTTCAATCTTCAAAAATGGATCGATGAAAATCGTGACTTGTTAAAGCCGCCTGTAAGTAATAAAAACTTATACATAGAAGCAGGAGATTTTATTGTGATGATTGTCGGCGGACCAAACGCGAGAAAAGATTATCACTTTAACGAGAGTGAAGAATTATTCTACCAATTAGAAGGAGACATTTTGGTTAAAGTTCAAATTGATGGAAAGTCAGTAGATGTAAACATAAGAGAAGGAGATATTTTCTTGCTCCCACCTAATATTCCACACTCTCCAATAAGAGGAGCAAATACAGTAGGATTAGTTATTGAACGTGTTAGAAAAGGGACTGACCTCACAGATGGCTTAATGTGGTTTTGCGATGAGTGCAACCATAAGCTGTATGAATACCGTTTTACGCTGGAAGATATTGAGCATGATTTTATTTCAAGATTTAGGTCATTTTATGCTTCTGAAGAATTGAGAACTTGTGACAATTGTGGACATGTCATGGAGGTGGATGAGCGATTTGTTTAACCTATCGTATGAGGTTAACATGACCTATAAAGGATTCATTCTGATTATCAACTAGCTTAGCTGTAATTTTCCATACATAGGTTCCGTCTTGACAAAGCTTACCTTTGTAGGTTCCATCCCACCCTATACTTATATCATAACTTTCAAAAATGATTTCTCCCCATCTATCATAAATTTCCAAATGGAAATCTCGAAGGTGTTCTCCTTTAATAAAAAAAGAATTGTTAAACGCATCTCCATCAGGTGTAAAAGTATTTGGAGCGTAAAACACTGGATACAAAATGATAATAGAGGCAGAATCTCCACATCCATTTGCATCAATATAGCTTACAGTATAGGTAAAATCTTGATTTGGTTCCGCAATAGTCATTGCACAGTTTGTACAAGATAAATAATCCGCCGGTGACCAAATATAATTACCTATGGTGGTACTAGCTGCACTTAACGTAATTTCATCGCCTATGTTTGCATAGGTTGGTCCTGAAATATTAATATCCGCAACAGGATATAAGTCAACATAAACAGAATCTATATCTACACAACCAAAAGCATCATAACCATATACGTAATAATAAGAAGGTGTTGTTGGTGTTACAGTTACATGTGAAGAATCTGGAACATTTAAAGTTGAATTCGGTTGCCAATAATAGGTTAAAGCTCCGGATGCAGATAAATAACCTGAATTTCCCAAGCATAATATTGTATCCTTCTCTGCAATAACATTTAAACTTTTAATGTCAATAAAAATACTATCTCTTTCTGTTCCACAAGCGTTAGAAAAATCACAATAATAATACAAATCTGAAATTGGACTGACTGTTACCGAAGGTCCTGTTTGAGTTGATATTGAAATATTAGGAGACCAAGAATAAGACGCAGCACCTGAGACCTCTATTAAAGCACTTTCTCCTAAACATAAAATGACTGTATCGTCAATCACAGGTTCAGGTGGAGTGAAATACACATCAACTAAAACTGAATCTGTAACCAAGCATCCATCAGAAGTTGTAATATCTACATGGTAATTAATGGTTGCTAATGGTGTAGAGACAGGATTACTAATTAATGGGTTGCTCAAATATGTACTAGGTGTCCACACATAACTTACCCCCCCTGTTGCTACTAGAGGCGCACTATTCCCTAAACAGATAGATGTATCATTAGACAAGGAGGTATTAATATCATAAACTTCTAAAAGAACATTAAGAGTATCTGATCCACAAGAATCCACGACAACAACAGTAAAAATAGTATTCTGCCAAACTGTTGCAATGGGATTAGAAAGCGTAGAATCATCCAAGTAAATACCTGGTGACCAATAATAATCTAATCCGTCAGACGCTGATAGCTGATAGGGAGTTCCCGGACAAACAGGTAGAGGAGGAACTGTTACATTTCCTACAAAATCCCCTATTGAAACAACAAAATATGCTGTATCTGGGACAAAACAACCGCTCGTGTCTGAAACAATCAAAGTTACGTTATAGTTTCCTATACTATCGTAAAGGTGAGTTGGGTTAACCAAGATAGAAGTATCTCCATCTCCAAAATCCCAAAAAAAATCATTCCCATTTGAGCTATTATTTGAAAAAATAACAGGATCAGGCATGCAAATTATAGGTGTCGGGTTTGCAATAATCGCATCAATTGTACTCAATTCAAATTTGAAAGCTGCAAGATTACAGTTATTACTGTTGTTTGTAGGAGAATAAACCCCTGGTGAAGTTGTGAAACCATTCGCTTGTCCTCCGCAAGCTGCACAGACCGCATGGTAAATGTTACCATTCTTGTCAAAACGAGAAGTTCCGCCATCAACGTGATCAGGACTCGTTGTGTTTCCTCCCATAAAGGTTCCGTATTTCAATTGATTGGCATCTTGTCCAAGAACAGCTATGTAGAAATTACTTCCAGTAGTTGTCAGTTGATAAGCATCTGCAGTGACTGGAAAACCGTTCGTTGTTGAAAAAAAAGCTTGACTAACTGATGTGTTTTGATTCAATTCCCCCCCCCAGCCAGACAAGTAAATGTCATGACAGTCAGAAATTAAAAAAGCAGTAGGGGAAATTTCCACATGACCTGTACTTGCACCAAACATTGTTTTCCACTGAAGTGTATTAAGATCTGAGGTGTATTTCTGAATAAACTGCCCAGAATTTGCATTCCCATAAAGTCCGGCCGTAATCCCTAAATTACTTTCTGTTTGACCCAAAACATATACATTATCTTCAATATCTAGCTGAACAAAATAGGTTTGGTCATATTCTGCAAGTCCAATATAACTACCCGAAAGAACAGAACCGTTCGTAGGATTTACTCTTGCAACATAGCCGTCACTTAATCCTCCATCATAACTCAAATCAAAACCACTTGAAAATAAATTGGATGATGTTGACCCTCCTGCAATGTAAACTTCTCCAGTAGAAGATAACTGTACAGAGTTTCCAGTTTCAATACCGCTCCCTCCTATGAAAGTCGCCCAATCAATTGTGTTTAAGGTAGTTGGCATTTTTATTAGGATTGCATCCTGTGTTCCTGAAAGAGTCAATTGGCCTCCTCCAGAAACAGGGAAATCTGCAGACATACTCATCGATGCTATATAAACTGAACCTGCGTTATCTAAAGTGATTTCTCCCCGAAATTGATCTCCATAATTGTATTTTAAATTGGAAAAATTTAAGCCATCTGTGCTTGTTCCTCCAATATAAGTCGATGCTAACAAAGCAGAACCTGCCGAATTCAGCCTCAAAACAAACAAATCTGTTCCTGCAGCAAATCCTAAACCGTTTGAAACACTGCTAACATTAGGGCCTCCAGCAAAGGAGTTATCAAAAGATGCGCCCGCCATTGGAAAATTAGAAGAGGATGTTAAACCATAAATATATAATTCTCCAGAAGGGGAACAAATCATACTGTTAGGAGTTTCTGATCCGTTTCCTCCGATGTAGGTCGAATAAATTAATGCTGTGCCATCTGCTGTGAATTTCGTCAATCCAATATCAATTCCTCCGGCATTAAAAGTTGCATCATAAGCACCTACGGTAACTGGATAACCAGCTGCGAAAACAACTCCTCCTCCAAATAGGTTACTACTTGGGTCTGGTGTAGCTGACATACCCCAATTATCTGCTGTAGATCCGGTAAAAGTTGAAAACGTTAAACTAGGATCAATGATTAATTTCTCTGAATGATTATAACCTTCAGGAAAAACAAACTCAATCACATTCTTTTTTAATGAATAATGAACCTCAACCTCAGTTCTACCATTTTCTCCTTCTGTCCAAGCAACAGGTGTTCCCTCAATGATTTCACCAAAACGATTTTCAATCACCAACTGACCTTCTTTGTCAATTGATATACTTGTTTGACCTTCGTATTGTATCTTCACGACGCTTGCATCGACAAATGGTTCAACTTCTAGCGAGTATTTAAATCCTTGTTCCCCATTTAAACGCAAATCAATTCCTGAATAATAATCAATCAATAAAACATCTGAATAACTGTAAATATTGCCTTTCCAAGTTGATGCGTCATTTCCTAAAATATAATTGGTGTAGAAGGAGGATGAATTTTTATTCTCTACCTCTTTTTCCCAATTAGATCCGAGAAAAGTAGATTTGATTACATGTGCTTTGTAAGTGTCTGGTTGTGCATCTGGAGAATCAGAGTCGTGAGAATGTCGATACGTTTGCTTTGCATCGTTTAAGAAAAAACGAAACCCATCTTTCTCTATGAGCATCTCACCCATCTGTAAATCAACCTTGTATTCAATATTCTTATTCCACTGTCCTTCGTTTGGCAACAGCCAAATTTCTTGGGAGTTTGATGTAAATCCCAAAGCAATGAAAAGCAGTATGCAGAATTGTTTTATTGACATTATTTTTTTAAAAGTACAACAAATTGGATAGAATTTAGGTCTTCCTTAGTCTCTTTAGCTAGAAATTAAACCAATCTATGTATCTATTAAGTCGTAAAAAAAGTAAAAGAGTTGCCCTAAAACTGTTAAAAACTAACCCGATTTATTTAGCTGTTAGCAGAAATATAAATTGTAAATTTGCACTGAATTTTATCTGTTTCTAGAATGAGTGATGCTATCAAACACGAATGCGGAATTGCACTATTGCGCTTAAAACAACCTCTTCAATACTATTACGACAAATACGGAACGGCTTTTTATGGCCTAAATAAATTGCACCTTCTGATGGAGAAGCAACATAACCGTGGTCAAGATGGAGCTGGAGTTGCCAACATTAAATTCGACATGACTCCTGGAGAAAGATACATTTCTAGGTTCAGATCGGTGAGTGATAAGCCCATTCAAGAGATTTTTGATCACATCAATGGTCGTTTTCAAACAATTCAAGAAGAAAACCCTGAATTACTAAATGATGTCGAGTATTTAAAGAAAAACGCTGGATTTACAGGAGAATTATTCCTAGGACATCTTCGTTACGGAACTTTTGGTAAGAATGCCATCGAAAACTGTCATCCTTTCTTGCGTCAAAA
>JAJRQP010000297.1 GCA_024280195.1 Bacteroidota bacterium
GAGTTCCTCAAATCGAAGTTGTTTTTGACATCGATGCAAATGGTATCATGCACATTTCTGCAAAAGATAAAGGAACAGGTAAAGAGCAATCAATTAAGATTGAAGCATCTTCAGGATTGTCCGATGCAGACATCGAAAAGATGAAAGCAGAAGCAGAAGCAAATGCAGAAGCTGATGAGAAATTGAGAGCAGAAGTTGAATTAGTGAACAAAGCTGATTCTTTAATCTTCCAAACAGAGCGTCAAATTAAGGAGTATGGAGATAAAATCCCAGCTGATAAGAAAGCGCCAATCGAAGATGCTTTAGCAGAATTGAAGAAAGAATTCGAAGCGAAGAACATGGAGAATTTAGAACCAGCAATGGAGAAATTAAATCAAGTATTCTCAGCAGCTTCTGAAGAAATGTACAATGCTTCTAATGCAGAAGGGGGAGACGCTGGAGCAGAAGATACAGGGAACTCAGAAGATGAGGTGACTGATGTAGATTTTGAAGAGGTTGAAGAGAAGTAATACTTCGAGACTTTAAATAGAACTAAAAGGGATGACGAGAGTTGTCCCTTTTTTCTTGTGGATACTTTTGTTGGACTTGTGTAAATGATTAAGCAATCCTATTGATTGATTTTTCATTTTGTTAATGAATACTCCATGAAATTAGGAATTTACCTTATTACAATTCGCTCATTTAAAGGAGAGAATACTCAAAGAATTGTTATAAATTAATTTCCCACACCATTCTCCCTCTTTCCCAAAATAAAAATCACAACCACCAACGGGAGCATCCAAATAACCTTTGCTCCTAATCGATCAATAGCGTTAGCAAATGTGCCGCAGACAACTGCATTTATGAAAATCCCAATTAGTGTAAGCAAAACGAATAACTGTAGTTCTTTCGAAATACCTTTGAATTGAGTAAGGAGAAATAGAATTACTAAACTACTTATGACAATGATGATTTGCAACAATAGGTTGTAATTAGGTAGAAAGCCAAATCCTTGGTTATTCTGCTTAGAATGATTCACCATTGAGATATCATTCTTAAAATACAATGAAATGCGTTCATGTAGTTTTGTTTCGCTGCGATAGGGGCCATTTCCATCACCAATTTTAAATTTAGTAAGTTGATCAGCACTCGCCTTAAAAGATTCTTTAATGTGTAAACCAATGTATTTGGGAGAACTAAACGTGCCGCCGATGATGTCATTAAATTCTTCTTTCGTTTCTTTCCAACCTCCAATTTTATAGAACGGACTATCTTCTTCCCAGATAAATTGCCAAGCCTTTTCGGGTAAGGAGTCTTTGTATTCGCAAAGTTTGTAATTGGAACTTTCACAATGCTCATCTAAATATTTTTTCGCAATGCCATGCTCCACTAGAGCTCCCATTAAAAAAACATGTTTAGATTTTGAAAGAGCAGAACCCATTGTTGCGATACTTAATCCAGATAGAAGTAAGCAGATAATTATTGGTTTTAGCTTAAAGTAGCCTTGTGATTTGAAATATTTTACATTTCTAATGATGAGAAGAAGTAGTAGAATTAGGACGTTCATTGAAACATGCGACATGTGCATCGCAGTAGAAACGAAGAATAATAAATAAAGTAAAACCGATGCAAGAGTAGAATGAGTCTTTACCAATAATAAGAACAACGTCAGAATGATGATTGGTGTAAAGATGTCGCTAATTAGTTGGCTGGATGTCCATGAAACGGATGTTGAAGTTGCTAAAAACAAGAGGGTGAGTAAAAAATATTTTTTCAAATTCTTATGACTGGGAAGTAATACTTTAAACGTTTTGTAAAGCAATGCAGATAACAATGTTGATTGCGCTAAAATAACTAGCCAAAGTGAGAGTCCGTTTAAACTGGAGAATCTTAAAAAGAGTCCATAAAATATAGGTCTATCAAATGGAGTCTCCATTTGAAAACCTGAAGAGATATAAGTAGAAGTGTCTGAATAGAGGATAGGAGAACCATTAATATATGCTGCAAATAATAGAATTAAGCCACCTGCAATTATTGTAGCTGCATTTTTCAGGTTATTTATCTTGAAAAATTGTTCTCTCATTCTCATTTTTAAATTCTCGACAAAGTACAATAAAAAAAGTCCCGTTGAAAACTCAACAGGACTTTTGCTATAAAGAGGATGTAAATTTATTTTTTGACTGCGTCACAAACCGATTTGAACGCTTCCGGGTGATTCATTGCTAAATCAGCAAGAACTTTACGGTTAAGTTCCATATCGCTTTTGTTAACTAGTCCCATGAATTGAGAATAATTCATTCCGTGTTGACGTGCACCTGCGTTAATACGCATAATCCACAACGAGCGGAAGTTTCTTTTCTTTTGTTTACGTCCTGTGTATGCGTATAACATACCTTTTTCTACTGCATTTTTTGCAACAGTCCAGACATTCTTTCTTCTTCCAAAGTAACCTTTGGCGTGCTTCATTACGTTCTTACGACGCGCTTTTGAAGCAACATGATTTACCGATCTTGGCATAATTTTTAAGTTTTTAATAAGGAGTGCAACATTGTTTCAATTGACTTAGTTACTCGTTACTGGGTTAACATTTAATGAACCTGTATGAATCCGAAACCTATCGGATTACTTCATACATAATTGTTGCTTGATATTCGCTACATCTGATTTGTGAACCAGTCCAGCTTTAGTCAAGTTACGTTTTTGCTTTTTTGTCTTCTTCGTTAGAATGTGACTCTTAAAAGCATGTTTTCTTTTGATTTTACCGCTTCCAGTTACCTTGAATCTCTTCTTAGCACTAGATTTAGTTTTCATTTTTGGCATCTCTCTTCGTTTTTAATTTACCTCTTTATATAGCTTCTTCAAATATTTAATTTGCAAGGGTTAGTCGCGACTGATCCGTACAAATTAAATATTAATTATTTCTTTTTCTTAGAATTAATCATCATGATCATTCTCTTTCCTTCTAATTTTGGCATTTGCTCAATCACTCCGTATTCTTCAAGTTCTTGTGCTAACCTCAACAAGAGAATTTCTCCTCTGTCTTTAAAAACAATTGTACGTCCTCTAAAGAATACAAATGCTTTCACTTTGTTTCCTTCTTCCAAAAATTTCTTAGCGTGAGCTAATTTGAATTCGAAATCATGATCGTCAGTATTTGGTCCAAATCTAATTTCTTTCAAAACAACTTTTGATTGCTTTGCTTTCATTTCTTTTGCCTTCTTCTTTTGGTTGTACAAGAATTTCTTGTAATCCAAAATCTTACATACCGGCGGATCAGCTTTAGGTGAAATTTCTACCAAATCAAGATCTTCGGTGTCAGCTAGTTTTATCGCTTCAGAAGTTGTCATTACAACTGGCTCCTGACCTTCGCGGACTAAACGAATAGTTCTAGCGTAAATCTTGTCGTTAATTTTGTGCAGGGCTTGATCTTCTCTTTTTACAAACCTTCTTCTGTTACTTGGTCTTCTCATTCAGTTTTTTAATCATTTAAAGCTAACTCCGTTTCAATCGCGTCGTTAATTAATTTTGCAAAAGCTTCTACAGTCATCGTGCCAATGTCTCCTTTCTCACCTCTTTGTCGGACAGAAACCTCATTGTTTGTGGCTTCTTTCTCCCCGATAATCAGCATGAAAGGGATTTTACTCATCTCCGATTCACGTATCTTCTTGCCAATCTTTTCATTACGATCGTCAACGAATCCGCGAATATCGTAATTATTTAGCAATTCTAAAAGGTTTTCTGCGTAATCATTGTATTTCTCACTAATTGGCAAAATTGCAACTTGATCGGTTGTCAACCAAAGTGGGAAGTCACCTCCACAATGTTCAAGCAATACCGCAACAAATCTTTCCATTGATCCAAAGGGCGCACGATGTATCATTACGGGTCTGTGCTTCTGGTTGTCAGAGCCTGTGTACTCTAATTCAAAGCGTTCAGGAAGATTGTAATCAACCTGAATGGTTCCTAGTTGCCATTCTCTTCCGAGTGCATCTTCGACCATAAAATCTAATTTCGGTCCGTAGAATGCAGCTTCGCCATATTCGACAAATGTGTCCAATCCTTTTTCTGCTGCTGCTTCAATGATTGCATTCTCTGCTTTGTCCCAGTTTTCATCAGAACCAATGTACTTATCTCTGTCGTCTTTGTCTCGTAAAGAAATTTGTGCTTTGAAATTTTCAAAACTTAAGGTCTTGAAAATATACAACACCAAATCAATTACTTTCTTGAATTCATCTTTTACTTGATCTTGTGTACAGAAAATATGCGCGTCATCTTGCGTAAAGCCACGAACTCTAGTCAAGCCGTGCAATTCTCCCGATTGCTCATAGCGATAAACGGTTCCAAATTCTGCAAAACGAATAGGTAAATCTTTGTAAGAACGAGGTCTTGCTTTAAAAATCTCACAATGGTGAGGACAATTCATCGGTTTTAGTAAGAATTCTTCGCTATCATCCGGAGTACCAATTGGTTGGAAAGAATCTTTTCCATACTTAGCATAGTGACCAGAGCAAACATACAATTCTTTACTTCCAATGTGTGGAGTAATTACTTGATCGTAACCAGCTTTTTTTTGTGCTTTCTTTAAGAAGTTTTCTAAACGTTCTCTTAGTGCAGCACCTTTTGGCAACCATAAAGGCAATCCTTGTCCAACTCTTTGTGAGAAGGTGAAAAGATCTAATTCTTTACCCAGTTTCCTGTGGTCGCGAGCTTTTGCTTGTTCAACTTTCTCTAAGTATTCATTCAATTCTGCATTCTTTGGAAAAGTAATTCCGTAGATACGCGTCAATTGTTTTCTTTTTTCATCACCTCTCCAATAAGCACCTGCAATAGAAGTCAATTTGATTGACTTAATTGGACCTGTATGAGGAATATGAGGTCCTCGGCATAAATCGGTGAAATTACCTTGCGTGTAGAAAGTGATTGTTCCATCCTCTAAACCTTCCAGTAATTCTAACTTATACTCGTCGTCTTTCTCTTTGAAATAAGCAATCGCATCGGATTTGGACATCTCTTTACGGACAAATGCATTCTTTTGCTTCGCTAATTCTTTCATTTTTTGCTCTACCTTTTGTAGGTCAGCTTCTGTGATGGTATAGTCCATAAAATCTACATCGTAGTAGAATCCATTTTTAATTGGGGGACCAATAGCTAATTTAATTCCAGGGTAGAAAAACTCCAATGCTTCCGCCATCAAGTGAGCAGATGAATGCCACATCGTTGACTTGCCTTCTTGGTCATTCCAGGTGAGTAATTGCAAGGTTGAGTCTCCCTCAAATGGGCGAGTCGCATCAATTACTTCGTCGTTTACTTTTGCAGCAAGGACGTTTCTAGCAAGACCTTCTGAGATACCCATCGCAACATCCATTGCTGATGTACCTTTCTCAACTTGCTTTACAGAACCATCTGGTAACGTTATATTAATCATCTGTGTAATAAAATTAGTTGGCAAAGATAATATTTTCTAGTGAGAATTGCTTTATTATTGAGTGATTAATTATCGGAGAATCAATTGACTTTGTCAGTTCAAATAATTACATTTGAGTATCAATAAACACGACTTTGTTTTTTTATAGATTTCCTTTCATTTATATCACTATTCTACTCATTCTAGGTGTTGAGTTTCAAAACAATTTTGATTTTGAACCAAACAGCTTATTAGTTGCTTTGATTGTAACATTAATAGTGGTTTTAGTTTTAGAGAAAATCAAAAGAGCGAAGAATTTTCAATTAGTAGGGATGTTGCTTGTCTTAACGATAACTGCTTCATTTTTGATGTCGTTAAAACAAAAAGCCATTTATAAAAATGAAGCCTTAAATCTTGTTCGGACAGTCCAGTTAAAGGTGGATGATATTGCAGGAAAAGAGAAGTTGTGGAGAAAGGCGCTTTGCTCAGTTAATTTCCTCATTGAAGAAGATAAAGTTCAAAATTACGATGAAAAAGTTTTGATCTATTTTAACTCAGAAAAAATAATAAAGGGAGATGTTCTCATTGTTCATACACAGTTTTCAGAAATAAGTAATAAAGGAAATCCAGGAGAATTTGATGCTGTGAATTATTGGAAGTCACAAGGAATTCAATCTATGGGGTTTGTTTCTTCTGATGATTACGAACTAATCGATCATGAAATACCGAATTACTTTACAGCTGCTCTTTTGAGCTTGCAAGAGAATTTTAAAGAAACGTTGAAACAACATCTGGAAGGTGAAAATTTAGCGATTGCTCAAGCGTTGGTTTTAGGTGATAAAAATTTATTGAGTTCGGAAGTGAAATCTAGTTTCAGTAAAGCAGGAGCAATGCACGTTCTAGCAGTTTCAGGGTTACACGTTGGAATAGTTCTCTTTTTATTGATGTATATTTTTTCTTTGTTTCCGAGAATAATTTCTAAAAGAGGAGCTTTAATTACTGCCTTGCTTGTAATTTGGATTTATGCAGGGGTTACTGGTTTTTCTCCATCTGTGCTAAGAGCAACCATTATGTTCAGTATCTTGACTTTTGGTGGAATTATTGGCAGAAAAACACAAGCTTTAAATTTATTGTTCTTTTCTGCTTTCTTGATGATTGTGTGGAATCCGCTAGTTATTTACAATATCGGCTTTCAACTTTCTTATCTTGCCATGATTGGTATTTTTACCTTGTACAAACCTATTTCTTTACTGTTTCATTTTAAAAATAAATGGTTGCGAAAAATTTGGGAAGGAACTGCGGTTGGAATTGCTGCTCAATGTTTAACTTTTCCATTGACGCTCTATTATTTTCATCAATTCCCTAATTACTTTGCATTGACCAATATAGGAATGATGGTTTTTGCAGGAATCGTGTTAAGTTTAGGTTTGCTTTTATTTGCGTTGAACAAAATATGGTTTGTTGGGAAGATCGTAGGTGTGCTTTTGGGACTTTGTTTGTCAGCGATGTTATTTTTCATCCAATTCATTGAAAAATTACCATTCTCTGTTGCAAAAGGATTTGTTATTCAAGCAGAACTAGTGTTGATTGTCTATTTCGCCATCCTTATCTTCTATCTTTTTCAGAAGAAAAAAAGTATTTATTATTTAGTGGGCATTTCAACCATTGCACTATTCTCTTGGATTCAGTTTAATAGATATCAGAATTTAGAAGTAAATGAGTTAGTTGTCTTTAATTCTAAAGAGATGGTTATCACGGTGAAGAATGGCAATAAAATGATTTGTTATCACGACCCCAATGAGCGTAGCTTTAAAAATGCGCAATTCTTGGTTGGTAATTATGAGAAAATAAAACCTGCAGAAGTTGAATTCCGTTCTTTTGAATTGGGAAAAACATTTATTCAACTAGAAAGTAATGAGGTTATTCTTACCACGAAAAAAGAAGGAGTTGCGATGAATGTTAATGGAGAGCTTTTTATCATTAGAAAAGATTACAAATGGCAAGAATTATCAGATGAAAAGGTGATAGATATGCCTTACATCCATGAAAACCCGAAGCATATTCAATTAAAGAATGGCGCCTTTGTTTTTAAATTGAATTAAACCATTAATTTTGTACTGAATAAATATTAAAGAATGATTTTACCAATTGTAGCATACGGAGATCCTGTTTTAAAGAAAGAAGGAGAAGAAATTGACAAGGATTATCCAAAATTAAAGGAATTGATAGCTAATATGTTCGAGACGATGTATGAAGCTTCTGGTGTCGGTTTAGCCGCACCGCAAATTGGCAAATCTATTCGTTTGTTTATTGTGGATGCAAGCCCTTTTGCAGAACCGGATGAAGATGGAGAATTAGATCCTAAAGCAAGTGGTTTAGATGGTTTTAAGAAAGTATTTATTAATCCAATCATTGAGGAAGAATCTGGAGAAGAATGGGGTTTCAATGAAGGATGTTTGTCCATTCCTAAAATAAGAGAAGAGGTTTTTCGCAATGAGAGAATTGAAATTTCTTACTACGATGAAAATTGGGAATTAAAAGAAGAGACTTACGATGGGTATGCAGCAAGAATTATCCAACATGAGTACGATCACGTTGATGGAGTTTTATTTACCGACCATTTAACTCCATTGAAAAAAAGATTGCTCAAGAAGAAGTTGCAAAACATTTCTAAAGGAGATATAGATGTCGATTACCGAATGAAATTTCCAGCACGAAAAAAAGCAAAACGATGAGAATAAGTTTAATTATAGGAATGCTCTTGATATTATGGAGCTGTTCTTCCGACAAGAATACGGACGAGTTACAAAGTAAAATCAAACAACAAGAAGAGGTTCTGTCTGGAATTAGTAAAGATTTAAGACCGGGACAAGTTATCCCAATAGAAGAGCAAGATAAATTGGTTAATCTATTAACGGAATATTTCCATTCTTATCCAGAAGATGAATATGCACCTGTTTGCTTAGATAAATTACACATGATTTATTCTTCAATTGGCGAGTA
>JAJRQP010000298.1 GCA_024280195.1 Bacteroidota bacterium
ACAATCGGGAGGGTCGTAGGTTCGAATCCTACATTTCCCACAATTTAAGGCTTCCAAACGGAAGCCTTTTTTTATTCAATGATTTTATGTTCTACACTTACATTTTATATTCTCAGAATATAAACTCTTACTATATTGGATACACAGGTGATGAACTTGAATCAAGATTAAAAAAACACAATTCAAATCATAAAGGATTCACTGGTCGCTCTTCTGATTGGAAAATAGTATATACTGAAAAATTCTCAAATAAATCTGAGAGCTACGCCAGAGAACGGAAAATAAAATCTTGGAAAAGTCGTGAGAAAATCGAAGAATTAATTAAAAGCAACCTAAATAATCTATAGAGCATCCCGATACAATCGGGAGGGTCGTAGGTTCGAATCCTACATTTCCCACAATTTAAGGCTTCCAAACGGAAGCCTTTTTTTATTCAAAATAATATTGTACTTTTGTTAGCGAACACTAACAATAAAATGATGACATTATTAAAATATACCTTTTCATTCTTACTAATTATTGCATTCACCTCTTGCGAGAACAATACTAGCAATGAAGAAACACCAACTGAGCAGACTGAAGTAATTACTAATCCACATGGAATTGTTTTGCTCGACAACGAAAAATGGCAAGTTGCACCAGACATGATGAGTATAATTCAAGTTTTTGCTACTGACGTACTAGAATTCAACGGAACTACTGAGGAAGAGTACAAAGCATTATCAGAAAGGCTAACAGAAAGTTTAAATGAGTTAACCTCTAATTGCACAATGAAAGGACAAGCACATGATGAATTGCATAAATGGCTATTACCATTTCTTGACACAAGTCGCTCTTTTGCAAAAGACACCGAGTTATCTCAAATGGAATCTTCTGTTAAAACACTTAAAGAAGAGATTGTAGTTTTTAGTGAGTTTTTTGAATGATTATAAGTTTCTATTACGGTTAATTTCTGGCAAGAAGGTTTCATAAGTAATAATTACCGTTTATCTTAGAATTCGTTCATTGCATACTCTTCGAGCATTCTTATCGAATAGAATCACTATCTTTAGTTTTCAAATAAAGAAGCTATGATTGAAATTCAAAATCTTCGCAAGGAGTTTGTTCTATCGAAACAACAACGAAAAGAATTAAACACAAAAGATTCTATTGCTACGGCAGTAGATGGAATTGACTTTACCTGTAAACCTGGTCGAGTTTTTTCTCTATTAGGTCCTAATGGTGCTGGAAAAACGACCACCTTGAGAATGATTTCAACCATTTTTAAACCGACTGCTGGCTCTATTAAAATTGATGGAATTGATGCGATTGCTAATCCTCGTGAGGCCCGAAAAAAAATAGGCTTTCTGACTGGCTCCACAGGTCTCTATGCTAGGTTGACTCCAAACGAAGTCATCAAATACTTCGCTGATTTATACGAAGTTCCAAAGGATAAATTTGAAGAACGCAAAGAATCTCTTTATACACTTTTAGACATGCACGATTTTCAAGGAAAGAGAATCGGAAAACTTTCTACGGGGATGAAACAAAAAGTTTCTATTTGCAGAACAATGATTCACGACCCAGAAGTAGTAGTCTTTGATGAACCAACAAGTGGTTTAGATGTGATTACTGCAGAGAATATCATCGAATTAATTAGAAGTTGTAAGAATGAAGGAAAAACAGTGATTTTCTCCAGTCACATTATGAGTGAAGTTGATTTACTCTGTGATGACCTCGCAATTATCCACAAAGGAAAGATGCTTTTTAATGGAGAGATGTCAGACTTCAAATCACAAATGCAAACAGACAATCTAACTGCGGAATTCATCAGAATTGTTAAATCTAATACCCCAATCGAATCATGATATTTACAATTTTCAAAAAAGAATTAAAAGATACTTTACGTGATAAACGTACGTTAATGATGATGCTGGTGATTCCGGTGTTGATTTTCCCTGTCATTCTCAATGTATTTGTCGGTATTTCCTCATCGTTTCAGGAGGAAGCTGCTCAGAAAGAACTCAAGATTGGTTTTGTTGGAGAAGATAACAACTACTTTTTGGAGCAACTAAAGAGTTTGCCTGAAAGTATGGGCAAAAAGAAAATCATAGTCTACAAAGACTCTGTTTCATTGAAAGCAGACATTAAAATAGATTCCATTCAAATTGGAATGTTTACAGCGAATAATTTTTCTAGTTCTTTGGAGAATAAGAAACCTGCAAAACTCACTGTGTTTTACAATGCAACGGATGTCGGAGTGAAGAAAAGAGCAGAAACTTACGTTAAAACAATCGAAGACATTGCTTTGCAAGAAAGATACATCGACCTAAATTTAGATGTTGCCCAATTAACTCCGATTGAGACTAGTTATTCAAACACTGCATCTGACAAAGAAATGATTGGAAAACTCGCAGGTGGAATTTTACCTTATATTTTTATTGCGTTTGGATTCTTAGGTTGCATGTATCCTGCAATTGATTTATTTACAGGAGAAAAAGAAAGAGGAACCATTGAAACATTATTAACAACCCCTGTAGCAAGATGGCAAATTCTATTCGGTAAAATGGGAGTAGTTGTTCTTTCAGGATTACTAGCTGCATCTGCTGCTTTACTTGGTTTATTCTTTTCTATCGAAGTAATGGATATTGTGGAGAATGAAGAATTACTCAACGTAGTTCACGGAATATTGAACTTCAAATTCATTCTATTACTTTTCTTATTGCTTTTACCGCTTACCGTTTTCTTTGCAGGTATAATGATTCCAATAGCAGTGTATGCGAAAAGTTTCAAAGAGGCGCAAAGTATCATTACCCCGATTAATTTACTCGTTGTTTTACCAGCAATGATTGGATTCTTTCCTGGAATTAAATTAACGATGATAACAGCCATGATCCCTGTGGTAAATATTGTGCTTTCAACCAAGGAATTAATTGCAGGAACATTGGATTACTCACTTCTTGGCGTAAGTTTTGCCGTCATGATTCTGATTGCAGTAATTGCCGTTTTCGTCTCTTACAAGCAGTTCGATAAAGAAACAAATGTTGTAACTTAATTCTATGAAATCCGTTTTTATTCTCTTACTCAGTTTATTACCTATTTTAAGTTTCGGGCAGCGCTTGTCAACTACTTTCAACGATGACTATTCTCGCTGGAGATTTGATGGGGTGACAATAAACACTGTTTTTTCAGGCAATATTAATAGTTGGAATGCTGACGGGATTCGAATTAGAACTACTTTCAATGATGATTGGGATAGATGGCAAGTTGGCAACGACATCACCATACGGACAATCTTCAACAATGATTATGATTCTTGGGAAATAGTAGGAGAAGGGAAAACAATTCGTGTCAAAACAACATTCAATAATGACTTTGAAAGATGGGAGATTTCTGGTGATGCAGATGGTAGAATGAGTACCATTTTTATGAAAGATTTTAGCAGATGGAATATTGATGTTGACTTTGCAGATATTTCGGAGGATATGAAAATGGCTGTTCTATTTATTGCAGTATTTACAGCTAGTCTAGTTCATCAATAAATAGGGCTTTCAACAGAGAATAAAGAGTGACTCTTTTTTAATGTCAATTCAAAGAAACAATTATCTTTGCATCAAATACCCGGGTGGCGGAATTGGTAGACGCGCACGCTTGAGGGGCGTGTGTCTTAGGACGTGGGAGTTCGACTCTCCTCCCGGGTACATAAAGCCCTCTGAAACATTCGATTTCAGAGGGCTTTGTTTTACTTCAATTATTTTAATGATTACAACTTCCTATTTCATCTCCCGTTTGAGATATTGCCATTTAACGACTTCTTGGTAGTTAACCAGTTTTCGCCTTCTGTATGAGCATCAATAAACACTTTACCGAAAGTAAAATATAACACCTAATATCACCTACAAATTCAATATTGTGTATTTTTAACGAAGAATGTTTACTTAAGAAAACCAAAAATGAGAATCAACCATCAAGAAACTATCTTCTCTATTATTCAAAAAAGAACTAATAAAAGTGACTCTCTAGGAAATGTTGTGGGAGAAATCCTAAGTATAAGCCAAGATGCTGTATATAGAAGATATCGTGGCGAAACACAATTAACAATATTTGAATTAGAAAAACTGTGTGGACATTTCAATATTTCACTGGATGCTCTTTTTGGACTCAATAAAAACATGGTGCTCTTTGATTTTAAACCGTTAGAGAATTATGAGTTTAGTATGGACGTTTATCTGCAAGGACTTCTTGACAACATCAAACATCTAAAGAAATTAAAAAATTCAGAATTAATTATCACGGTCAATAATACTCCCTTGCTCCAATTATTAAACTATCCGCATTTGGTAAGATTCAAATTGTTCTTTTGGGCAAAAACATATTTACGGCTCAAAGAATATGAGAATGTCAACTTTGAGTATGAAAAAATATCGCCCAAAACATTTGAAATCGGATTTGAAACACTAAAAATTTATAATACCATACCTTCTAAAGAAATTTTCGATATCGATCTTCTTAGAGGTTTTGCACGAGAAATTTATTACTATTATAATTCTCGATTGATAACTGATCCAAACTATGCGCTTTATCTACTAGAAGTACTCGATCGTTTTGTTGATCACCTTAAAGCACAAGCAGAAGCAGGAAAGAAGTTTGTTTCCAAATCTGAAGCTCCTGCGAATGGTAATGAATTCGAAATGTACTACAACGAAGCCAATAACGGAAATGGTTCAATTTACTATCAATCTGAGAATGAAAAAGGACTTTTTATCACGCACAACATGCTGAATTACGTTCACACATCAGATGAAACATATCTTGATGATAGTTATCAAGTACTAAAGAAGCAACTCGCCAATTCAAGCGTGATAAGTTCTTCCAATGAAAAAGAACGCAATAACTTCTTCTTTAAAATAAAGACAACTATCAATAATATTCGAAAAAAAATAGAAGCTGACCTAGATTAATTCATTTGTGATATACGCAACTGCAATATTCTCTGTAGTGTAATTCAGTTATCGGAACAGAAATAATGACCCTACATTTGACCTAAACAAAATGTAAATGTCATGAAAAATTTAACTGAAATTAAAAAGAACAAACAAGTAAAGTCTCTATTCAAAAGCATCTTTATCGCTATAGGTATTCAACTGCTTTTCACAACTAGTAGTTTAGGGCAAGAAAAATTAAGCATCGCTGTCGCCAACCCAAATGTTGTTAAATTAAAAACGAATTCTGTTATAACAGCAAAAATGCTCCGGTTGGAACTCATTAAAATGGATAAGTACATTGTCTATGATGAATTTGACATGGAAGACCTCTATTTAAAAGACTCTACCTATAGAGATAATTGCCTCAGCAAAACATGTTTAACGAGAATGGGAGAAGAATTGAATGTTGATTATATGTTAACAGGTAGTTATGACTTGCTTGGAGAAAAAATTGTAATCTCTCTAAAAATCATTGACGTAAAGAAAAAACAAGTTGTCAATTCTAAAGTGAAAGAATTTGACAATCAAATCTTTGAATTGCAAAGAATGACCGAGATTATTCTGAAAGAAATGCACCAAGTTGAGGTGCAAAAGGAGGTTGCCGATAAATTAAATTTCAAAAACGAAGTAATTACTTCTAATAATATAGGAAGAATTAAAAACAATGGACCTAGAATCGGAATAGGAATTCTTACAGGTGACTTTGTTGAATTTGCAAACCGACCAGAAGCACAAGGAGGAATGGATATCACTCCAGTCGTAAGTATGATTGGCTTTCAACTAGAGGGACAATATGTTGGAACGGAGAACTTCTCTGGGTTAATCGAAGGTATCTTTAACGTGTCTGGTTTAGAA
>JAJRQP010000299.1 GCA_024280195.1 Bacteroidota bacterium
CAAAGACAAAACAAGGTCTAGTAATTTTTACAAATAGCGACAATGGAACTGGTGCTTTTCAAGAAATCTTATTGAAATATTTAGGAGAAAACGGGCAAGGAATAATGGAAGTAGAAATGAAAAGATAAAAACTACTGCCAATCGAGTAGACGGCTCCGCCAGATAACCTGACGGAGTGCGCCTCTCACACCACCAAGCGTACGGTTCTCGTATACGGCGGCTCACTGAGCATACTGTAAAAGCTCTTTTCAACGTCCGAAACTCTATCAACGCGTGATTATTGAGCTCTCCCTTGGTAAGATAAATACCCTCCAATTAATTTCTGCTGAATCTACTATTTCGGTTCGTCAGAACCAATTGCGCAGTCTGGCTTACTTCAGTTCTATATTCACAGATAACAACCTTGCAACTTGCTTCACTTAGAGACCTTACACCCTCGTGTATGGGACTTCAACCCTATGGGATTCTATTTAAAAGAACTATATTTACCATTCAAGGCACACACAATCTGTATAGTGCTCTGCTACCCTGCGGGATAGCAACGACACCAAACTTTAAACGTTGTACAACATTAAACAAGCTTATCTTCTAATTAAGTTTTTTTACCTAAAAATTAACTTAACCCGTTCTCTATTTAAGTTTTTTGGATAATTCTTAAATAAGAAGTACCTTTGATTAAGTTTATACTTAATATACAATGAAAACATTCAAAGCTGGAAATCGAATAAATCAAGGGACATATAAAAGCTTTCAACCTAACAAGATAAATCAAGAATGGAAAATTGAAGATATGGAAGTGTTAAATCTTTTAAGTCAAGCTGACAGGCAACTTGGAAGGCTAGACATGTATTCTGAATATATTCCAAATATTGATTTATTTATTAGTATGCACGTTTTAAAAGAAGCAACTCAATCAAGTAAAATAGAGGGAACTAAAACAAACATTGAAGATGCTTTATTAGACAAGGAAGATGTAAATGATGAAAAAAGAGATGACTGGGAGGAAGTACAAAATTACATAGAGGCTTTAAATTCTGCTATAACAAATCTCGAAAAACTACCGTTTTCATCACGATTAATTAAAGAAACCCATAAAATTTTATTGCAAGGAGTTAGAGGAAAACACAAGCTACCTGGAGAATTTAGAAGTAGTCAGAATTGGATAGGTGGAGCAAGTATAAATGACGCAACCTTTATACCTCCTTTCCATTCAGATATTAATGATTATATGGGAGACTTAGAAAGTTTTGCGCATAATTCTGAATCATTTTTCCCTGATTTACTTAAAGTAGCTCTAATACATTATCAATTTGAAACAATCCATCCATTTTTAGATGGAAATGGAAGAGTCGGACGATTAATGATTACTTTATATTTAGTGGAAAAAGGAATTCTTAAAAAACCTATTCTATACCTTTCTGATTTCTTTGAAAAAAATAGAATTCTATATTATGACAATCTAACAAGAGTTAGAGAAAAAGATGATTTAACTCAATGGTTTAAATTTTTCTTAGTAGGAGTTATTGAAACTGCTAAAAGTAGTATAAGCACATTTGACAACATCTTAAAGTTACAAAAAGAAGTTGAAATTAAAATTCAAACATTAGGAAGACGCTCATATAACGCTCAACTTATTTTAAATCATTTATTTCAAAGACCAATTATAGATGCCCGAAAAGTGAAAGAACTAACAAGCCTTTCATCTCCATCTGTTTACAAATTAATAGATGAGTTAGAGAAACTTGAAATACTAACTGAAATAACTGGAGCGAAAAGAGGAAAAATCTATTTGTTTAGAGAATACACAAAACTATTTAAATAAAACGTTGTACAATATAGAACTGAGCTAAAAAACATAAACCTAAGTTTCTTTGATTTTTGCCGGTCCGTTCCTCAACTTACTTCTTCCTCAATCTCAAATCCACCTTCTTCGTAATCAAAGAAAACAGCAATTGCGTATCTTTTTGATTGAGTTTCTTTCCGAACTTTGCCATTTTTCCGAGGTAGTCAAATTCTATTCTGTCCCCACCGATGATCCAAGGAGATTTTTCCCAAGCAGCTTGTATTGACTTCTCTTTAGGTTGATGCACCGACATTTTTTTGATATTCTCTAAATAATAAGGCACAGCCTTTCCATATCCTTTTATTGATTTTTTATAAGAAAGAGCAACCTCATCAATCTTTATCAATTCTCTTCCCCACAAAAGCCATAAGAAAGAACGAGTCACTTTGTAAGCATAATACGCCCAAAACGATAAAAAAATGGCTACAATGATTTGTTCTTGTTGCGATAAAGGCAATGTGAAAAGTGCCCAGATTACAATTGCACCTATTGCAAACCACATTCCTACCCATGCTCCCATGACGGCTTTCATCCAAGTTACATCTTCTGGGTAAATGATGATGGTTGTTTTTTGCTTATCGTCTTCGAAGCTAATTCGCTTTCCTATCCATTTCATGGTGTAAAAATAGTTGTTTTAAATTCAAATCAAATAAGAAATGGGCGATTCTCAAGAGAAAATCGCCCATTTCATTCGGATCAATTAATCACTGACTGATTATTTGATGTATCTAAAATCTTGATTGTTTTTAATACTCAACACAGAATGAAAAATTAACTTAATAGCCTCTTCTACATCTTCCTTTCTGCACATTTCAACCGTTGTGTGCATGTAACGCAATGGTAAAGAAATGAGCATACTTGGTACTCCTTCGTTGGAATATGCAAAAGCATCTGTATCTGTCCCCGTTGCTCTTGAAGCCGCTGCCCTTTGAAAAGGGATTTTGTTCTTTTCTGCAACACTGATTACTTGGTTCAACAAGTTGTTCTGAACAGCAGGACCATAAGTCAACACAGGACCTTTCCCTGAACTCAGGTCTCCGTTCTCAATTTTATTAATCATTGGCGTTTGCGTATCGTGACAAACATCTGTGATGATGGCAACGTCTGGCTTTATTTTTTGAGCAATCATTTGAGCGCCTCTCAATCCTACTTCTTCTTGCACAGAATTGACGATGTACAGTCCAAATGGTAATTTCTTCTTCTCCTTCTTCAATAAACGAGCAACCTCTGCTATCATAAAACCACCCATTCTATTGTCCAATGCACGACCAACGTAACGGTTCTTATTTAAGGTGATAAACTCATCTTCAAAAGTGACAACGCAACCTACGTGAACTCCCATTTTCTCAACCTCTTCTTTAGAATCGCATCCACAATCTAAAAAGATATTCTTTAAGCTTGGTGTTTCTTCTTTCCCTTTTCTCATGTGAATTGCCGGCCAACCAAAAACGGCTTTAACAATCCCCTTATCCGTATGAATATTGACTCTTTTTGACGGGGCAATGATGTGATCAGAACCTCCATTTCTACGTAAGTAAATAAAACCATCCTTGTTGATATAATGCACAAACCAAGAAATTTCATCTGCATGCGCCTCTATCACAACTTTGTATTTTGCTTTCGGATTAATAACCCCAACAACAGTCCCGTAGTTATCCGTAAAATGTTCATCAATGTTCGGTTTGATATAATCTAACCACATTTGCTGACCTTTTGTTTCAAAACCTGTCGGAGAAGTGTTGTTTAAATAAGCTTCCATAAATTTCTCTGAAGCTTTTGTAATGATGTTTTTCATGTTCAATGTATTAATGATAGAATGTTTTAATGATTCAATGTTTGTCGTTAACGAATAAGTGTAAAATTACCTTTTATTATACTTTCTTGATTGTCAATGCAAGTTACTTTTAAGTAATAGTCATAGACATCTGGACTCATTAACTTCCCTTTAAATGTTCCGTCCCAACCAAACGGGCGCTCATACGATTCAAAAACCATTTCTCCCCATCTGTCAAAAATTCTAAATACCATTTCTTGAATAGCAGGACCTCTCACATAAAGAACATCATTCTCTCCGTCACCGTTTGGTGTGAATGCGTTGGGAACAAATAAATACGGATCATCGCATTGAAAGTCATAAGTCTTAATCAAAACGGTATCTGATTTGGTGCAAATGCCATCTGTGATATAAAAGGTAAATAATGTCGTTTGGTTAACGGTTGCTTCTGTATTCTGACTATTGGGAGAATCAACAAGTGAGCTTGGCGCCCACTGATAAGAATAACCTGAAGGTTGCCCAAACAAAGTGACGGTTGCTCCTTCTGGAACAGTGTAATCTGATGCTGTAGCAGAAACTAGACTATCAGGAATGTATCCAACATTTATAAGAATTGAATCCGTTGCTAAACAACCTGAACTTGAAGTAGCAGAAACATAAATGTATTGACTTGTTTGAGGTGCTATTGTTACGGTATTCGTAGTTGATGGAGCTACAAGAACAGAGTCTGGTGTCCAACTAAAATTATTAAAAGTAATGAGAGGATTCGTACTTTCTGCAACAATAACAGTTTGGTCTCCTGCACAGATGGAATTATTCCCAGTTATCGTTAGCGCTGAACTTGTGACTTGAACAACAATACTATCCACCAAAGAACATCCTGAATTACTTACCTGTATGTAGTATGTAAAGTCTCCTGGAGGTGTGTGTGTGAAATTAGAATCAGAAAGGTCAGTGTTTAATGTATCTGTAAAATTAATATTCGATGACCAAATAAATTCGGTTGCAGTCCCGTTACTAAAAGCTGTCATTGCAATCGGTACAGATGTACAAATTGCAATATCATTTGAAGTTGATAATTCTAAAGAATCATATACTGTTATGGTTATTTGAGCTGTATCTGATAATTGACAAGCACTATCTGTAACGTACAAATAAACTTGAAAGACACCTACTGAATCATAAATACGGATAGGCTCATAAATAACTGATGTCGTGTCATTATTTCCAAAATCCCATAAATAGGTATCTGTTACATTAGAAGTATTGGTAAAATTAACAGTAAAAGGTTGACAACCAATGGTATTGTCCACTGTGAATTCTGCAACAGGTGTAATCTCAAAGTCGAATTTAAAAACTAGATTATTGCAATTAGAACTTAAATCTGTTTGAGACCAAGATCCAGCTGTTGTTGCTGCTCCACCTGGTGATGCTCCACAAGCTCCACATACAGATTGATAAATCACTCCGTTCTTATCGAAACGAGAGGTACCACCATCTACATGCTCACGAATACTTCCTGGTTCTCCATAATAAGTACCATAAAGTAAATTAGAAAATTGATTATCAATGGCAATTAAATAGAAATCAAAACCATTAGGTGCAGTGCTATATATTGCATCAGAAGTTATAGGCATATTTCCTAACAAGTCAGAAGATTGCAGAAGGTTTGCTCCCCAACCTGAGACATAAATATTACCACAAATATCAACCAAGAATGCAGAAGGTGAAATATCAAACATAGGATTTCCATCTCCAAAAACGGTCGCATTCAATGCTGTATTTAATATTGAATCTAACTTGATAATAAATTGCCCACTACCAGGCACAACAAAAGGTGCGTTAATCACAGGGAAGGTTCCTCCTGAAGATTGACCTACCAAGTAAACATTATTTACTCTATCTGTTTCAACGAAGAAGGATTGATCATAATTCGAAGTTCCAATATACGATGCATTCATTATTGCAGAACCATCACTTGACAATTTTGCAACAAACCCATCAGCTCCTCCTCCATTATAATTCGGTTGCCATCCAGATAATGTGTTGGTTAAATCTAGAGAATTAGTTCCTCCGCTATAAACGATATTACTACTAGCATCTAGTTTTAAAGAATAACAAGCATCATTTTTCAACCCTCCGTAATAACTAGACCATTGCATAGTAGATAAATCTGAACTCAATTTAAAAATAACTCCATCTTGTCTTCCTGCATTTACTGGTTGAAACGCATTTTGAACTGGAAAATCTGTAGATCGAGTACAAGATGCAATCATGCAGTTTCCTGCTGAATCTAAAAATATCTCCCCCCTAAATTGATCTCCATAGTTTGTGACAAGAGAATCGTACTTTGAGACAGTATTATATGGTAGAGATACGGGATTGTAATTCACACCATCATTTGCTGCCCCACCAACGTAGGTTGAAGCCAATAAATTTTGCCCATTCTCACTAATTTTTACGACATAAATATCCGTACCTTGATTCGTGAAATAAACACCGTTCTGATAAAAATTAACATTTGAAACTCCACCTGCATGAGTTGTTTGAAAACCTCCTTGAATCGGAAAATCTAGACTTGATGTTGCTCCGTATAGATAAAGGTTGTTATTTGCATCACAAATCATACTTTGAGCCGTTTCTGTTCCTTGTGTACCATCACCACCACCAATAAATGTCGTCCAAATCATTGTAGAACCATCTGGAGAATACTTAGATACAAATGCATCAGTGATACCATAAGTTCCGTTAGATACAACAGTAAAATTGGATGTCGTATTATAAGCCAATGGGTCTGGTGTTGGATACGCATTCCCATAAATCATTCCTCCTGAATAAGCTGTACCATCATTGCCGTATGTGGCAGTCATTCCAAAATTATCAGTAATAGAACCTGAATAAGTCGCAAATATCAACACGGGGTCAATTACTAAAATCACATTGGGATTATAATCACCTAGAGCAAAAGTCACTTCATTTTTAACAAGTACAAAATCACATTGAATTTCTCGAATACTCCCATTTATAATTTGATACGCATACGGTTTTTGTTCAATGATTTCTCCCAAGCTTGTTTTTACCACTAAATCACCTTTTCGTGAAATACTTATCTTTTCTTGTCCCACATATTGCAACTTTATTTGTGAAGTACTCACGTTTGGTTGCACATGAAACTCATATTTCAACTGTTCTTTATCTTCAATTAACTTTAAATCAACTCCGTCGTATAAGTCGTGCATAATCGCCTCTCCATATCCTCTCACTTCAGAACTCCAATTAGATGGATTTTTTCCTAAGAAATAATTGTAGTAATTCTTCGTTGGTAAAGCCTTTTCTATTTCTTCAATTTCATTTGAACCAATAAAATTGACATGTAAAACCGTTTGAGGAATAGTTGGATTTCCGTTAAAATTTGCTTTGCCATCAACATGCGCTTCTTGCATTTCAGAAAAATTTTGCAAATGAAATAGCATCTTATGTTGCTCTATCCAAAGATTCCCTCCATCAAAGTGGCTTTTGAACAATACATTCTCATTCCATTGCCCTTTATTCTCAATAAAAGAATAGGGACTAGAATGATTATGTGTCACTTCTTGAGAATATACAACCGACAAGGTCATAAAACTTAGAAATAGTACTAGTATTTTAGAAAGCATAAGCATCAGAATATTCTCTAAATTAATGATTTAATTAGAAGACGCAAAAAAAGACGGCTTAGTTTGTCAAAAGGATTAAATTTGTGTTCCGACAAACAAAGGAGAATCAATCTTAATTTTTTTTGAGAAGAAACAACATGAAAAACAGAATTACAACACTCTTTAATATACACTACCCTCTCATTCAAGCGGGAATGATTTGGTGCTCAGGTTGGGAATTAGCATCTGCTGTTTCTAACGCTGGTGGATTAGGAATCATTGGTTCAGGATCGATGTATCCTGAAATTTTGGACGAACAAATTACAAAATGTAAGCAGGCAACGGACAAACCTTTTGCTGTCAACTTACCAATGCTCTACCCAGATATTGACAAACACATTGAAACGATTATCAAACACCAAGTACCTATCGTTTTTACTTCTGCAGGAAATCCAAAAACATGGACCAAGCATCTAAAAGAACACGGCATTAAAGTCGTTCATGTTGTTTCTAGTGTAAAATTTGCCAAAAAAGCAGCAGATGCAGGAGTTGACGCAATTGTTGCAGAAGGATTTGAAGCTGGAGGACACAATGGTCGTGA
>JAJRQP010000300.1 GCA_024280195.1 Bacteroidota bacterium
GAAAGAGGGTAAGATCTACCAGCAACCACTACTTTAACCGACAACTTTGCCATACTTTATTTTTTTAACTGTCCTATACAGTAATCTATTTCCTTCACCAATCCATCAATTTGCTCTTCGGTAATCATTGTACCTTCAGAACGTGAGATGATTTGTTCACTAACGTCATTTTTATTGTTTCTTGCTTCTTCCAATTCAGTTTCAAGAGAAGTTAGCTTCGATTTTTGAACAGTTAATTGAGATTTTAATTCTTCCACCTCATTTTTAAGTTCTTTATTTTCAGCTTTCTCTGTCGATAATTGATCTTTTACAAGAGAAAATTTCTCTCGAATAGATGCAATCAATGTTTGAATTTGGTCTGACATAAAAACGACTTTGATTACAAAAATAGCATAGTATTGGTGAACGACAAGATTTTTTATTGAATAAATTAGGTGTTTTTTTTTCTTTGAGATATTTTACACTGAGAACCACCGAGAAGACACAGAGATTCACAGAGGACAAGGTTACTTGAAAGATTGTTGGAGTTCTATTTTTTTGTTGATGAAACGGAAATTAAAGGTTAAGAAAACATTCTACATTACTATAGATAAAAAGTTAGCGCAGATTGAAGTGAATTAAGAACATCCATACGTCTACCTTAAATTGAGTATCGTCTCATCATTCAAATTATTTTGGTGCAATTCTTGTCCTTATTGGAATATAAATTATTTTTGACCTATGACTAAATCTATTTTGACTTTTTTATTCTCTATTGCACTGATTACATTGTCTTTTTCTCAGGATATAAGCAAATACGATTATCATCCTCCTTTAAAAATTCCGTTGATTCTATCTTCCAATTTTGGAGAATTGAGACCCAATCATTTTCACATGGGATTGGATTTTAAAACCAACAATAGAATTGGTTATCGATTGTACTCCATAGAGGATGGTTTTGTTTCAAGAATTAAGGTGTCGCCTTACGGTTATGGAAAGGTTGTCTATATCGATCATCCGAATGGGATGACGAGCGTTTATGCTCATTGCAGTGAATTCAAAGGACAACTTGATTCTATCGTAAATGTCACTCAGCAAAATGAGCAAAATTATGCCGTAGAAATTTTTCCAAAGAAGAATGAAATTAAAGTCAAAAAAGGACAAGTGATTGCATTATCCGGAAATTCTGGAGGTTCAACTGCACCACATTTACATTTTGAAATCAGAGAAACAAAAACAGAGCATGCATTAAATCCATTAGTGTTTGGATTTGACATTGCTGACCATAAAAAACCCGAAATTCGAGGACTAAAGGTTTACGGAGTTACAAAAGATGGATATCAATTCCACAAAAAAGCAATCAAAAAAACGGCATCTCGTGGAAAAACAAACTATTATATTTCTGGAAGCACAATTAGCATACCTGCGCATTACCTCTCTAAATCGGGAGGAATCGGTTTTGCATTTGATGTGATTGATCGATTTGATGGAGCAGGTAATCAATGTGGACTCTATGGAAGTATCTTAATCATTGATGGAGATACACTTTTCGGACAACAAACAGATCGAGTTCCTTTTGAGTCTTCGAGGTATGTTAATTCTCATAAAGATTTTCAAGAATATGCGCATTTGAGAAGGAAGTACCACAAAACCTTTAAGACGAGAGAAAATCCATTGCCTATTTACACCAAAGAAGGATTAGGCATCTTTAAAAACGGAAAACCAGGAGGAAAATACAAGGTAAAATACATTGCATACGATGCTTCTGGGAACCAGTCTGTGTTGCAGTTTACATTAGTTATACTAAACGGAGCTATTAATTCTACAGATGTTATCGCAACTGATTCTACTTTCTTGCAACCTTCTAAAACAATGCGTGTAACGAAAGGAAATACGGAGGTTGACTTTGGTCGAGCAACGACCTATGAACCAATGAGAATTAATTCTGAGAAAATTAACCAGAAGATTGGAGACGCATCAACTCCTGTACAGAATGTGTATAAAATAAAGATTGAGAAAGAGGTTGAGCAAGATGGTAAACACTATTTGGATATTACAACAGCTAAAGGGAGGCATCGTTCTATCAATGTTCAATACGACAATGATTTATTGATTTTTGAACCGAAGTATTTTGGAACTTACTTATTGAGAAGAGATACGGTTGGACCAATCATTACTCCTTCTAATTTTACCAACGGAACAACTAGTTTAAATGGAACAAAGTTAAAATGGACAATCAAGGATAAAGAAACAGGAATCAATGATTATGATTTGTTTATTAACGGAGAATGGGTGCTACTAGAGTACGATGGAAAAAAACGAATGATTACTTATTCAAGAGATTCTAAGTTCATAGGTAAAAAAGAATTATTGCTCAAAGTGACGGATGATTGCGGCAACGTGAGCGTCTGGACAAGGAGTTTGGTTTTCAAATAATGGAGATATTGGACTTGCAATATAATTCTGGACACTGAGTTAAGTCACGTGCATATTTGTGCCCTCTTCAACTCTCTTAATATTCTATCACATCGACATGTGCCAGCTTATTAAAATTCTATCTATCTTTACTTTTGAATAATTATTTGAACGATTACCTATGTTTCTGAAGAAATACAAAATCACGTATAAACTTTATAACTTTCTTAAGAAGAAGGATTTGAGTCACAACCTTCCGTTTTATGAAAAATATGGTTTGAAAAAGAAGTATTACTCTTCTGTTTCTAGCAATGACTTTAAAGGGATTGATTCTCCGTTGAATTTACTTGATAGGATTAATTCACGAGAAGAATTACCGAAACACTCCGAGTTTGATTTGGTGGATGACCGTTTTAAAGAATCACTACTAAGTTGGTCGGATAACGGATATGCAATACTAAATAATTTCTTCGGAAATGATGAAATTGACTCGTTTAATAAAGAAATAGACGATTTGTTGGTATCAAAAAAGGCAAAATTCAATGCTGCGAAAAAAATAATGTTCGCCATTCACTCTTCAGAGAAATTAAAAAACGCAGGAAAGAATGAGCAGATAATGCGCATCCTAAATTTGCTGATGGGCAAAAAAGTCTCCCTTTTTCAGAGTATTAATTTTATAGAAGGTAGCCAACAAAGAACGCATTCTGATTCTATTCACATGACTACTTTTCCTTATGGAAATCTAATTGCGATTTGGGTTGCACTAGAAGATATCGATGAGAATTGTGGTCCTTTGCATTACTACCCAGGCTCTCATAAGTTACCTTATATTATGAATGATGATTATGAGAATGTTGGCACAAAATACAAACTAGGCAACAAATCGTATGGTGCATACGAAGACCAAGTAGAAAAAGTTCTTTCTGAAACAGACCTACACAAAAAAACTTTCACAGCTAAGAAAGGCGATGTTCTGATATGGCATGCAAATCTTTTGCACGGTGGCAATAAAGTAATTGAGAAAGGAAGTACAAGAAAAAGTATGGTGTTTCATTATTATACCGATGATGCTATTTGCTATCACGAAATAACGCAACGACCAACGTTGAAACCGAAAAAAATTCTAGCCTAATACTCCAATAACTTCCCTAATTCCAGCGCTACTTTATCCGCATTTGGCAATAAAGCAGCTTCTAAATCAGAATTCAATGGTATTGCGGGAGTATCGACTGAGCCTACGATAGCAATCGGAGCATCCAGTGAAGTGAAATTATCTCGTTGCAATCTTCCTGCAAGTCCAAGGGTGAAAGATGCTTCAACAGACTCTTCGGTTACCAACATCACTTTTCCATGTCGTTGAGCTGCTTCGTTCATCATGTCATGATCCAAAGGGTTCAATGTTCTCAAATCAATGATTTCAACTTTGCCTTCGAAAGCCTTTGCTGCTTCTAATGACCAATAAACACCCATTCCATAAGTGATAATTACGCAGGTTTCTCCTTTCTCTACTAATTTATGATCAGGTTCTAATACCAATCTCCCTTTTCCAAATGGAATTACATAATCTTCATCTGGCTCGATGGACATTGCTCCTTCTGTTCCTTTAATCTTTGACCAGTACAAACCTTTGTGTTCTAAAAGAACAACAGGGTTTGGATCGTAGAATGCTGATTTAATCAGTCCTTTCAAGTCGGCCCCCGTTGATGGGTAGGCAATCTTTACTCCTCTGATATTTGTCAGAACAGACTCTACACTAGAAGAATGATAAGGACCTCCAGAACCATACGCACCAATTGGCACACGAATCACACAGCTTACGGGCCATTTCCCATTGGATAAATAGTAAGATCGAGAAACCTCGGTGAATAATTGATTCAATCCTGGCCAAATATAATCAGCAAATTGCACCTCAACAAATGGTTTCAATCCAACAGCAGACATTCCCACAGTTGAACCAATAATGAACGCTTCTTGAATGGGCGTATTGAACACACGATTATCCCCAAAAGTTTGTGCTAAAGTTGCAGCTTCACGGAAGACTCCACCCAAACGTTTTCCAACATCTTGTCCATATAGTAACGATTCCGGATGCTTCTCCATCAATTCTCTTACAGCAAAAAGAGCAGAATCAACCATCACTGTTTTCTTTTTTCCTTTCGGTTCACGTTCTCCTTTCTCTTCTGTGATTGGAGTGGGTGCAAAAATAAAATCAGTAATTGATTCTGGAGAAGGATCTTCCGCATTGACTGCTTTCTCGTAATCTGCATCCACTAATTTCTTGGTATCAGCCTCAATATTTATAATATCTGCTTCGTCAACACCTGATTGACGTAATAATTCTTTTAATTTTGGATAAGGATCTCTTGTTGCCGCCTCTTCTAAATCATCTCGGTACCATTCCTTACGAACTCCAGAAGTGTGGTGTCCTAACAACGGAACTTTCGCGTGAACAATGAAAGGCCGTCTTTCCTTTCGAACAATTGAAATTACTTCCTCCATTGTTTGAAAAGACGCATCAAAATCGCTTCCATCAATGGTTCTCACTTCAATTCCATTAAAACCTTGTGCGTATTTAGTGATATCTTGCGCTCTTGTTTCTTCTGCATTTGCTGAAATATCCCAACCGTTATCTTGCACTAAATAGATAATAGGATATTGTTTCAACGCAGCCATTTGAAATGCTTCGGAGACTTCTCCTTCTGTGCAAGAAGCATCTCCTAAAGAACAAACAACCACAGGATTATCTCCTCCAAAATCTTCAGCTAATCCTTGTAATTCTTTGTATTGAATCCCCATTGCAACTCCTGTTGTTGGAATTGCTTGCATTCCTGTTGCAGAAGATTGATGTGGAATTTTTGGCATGTCTTCTCTGTTCAAAGAAGGGTGGCAATAATACGTTCTAC
>JAJRQP010000301.1 GCA_024280195.1 Bacteroidota bacterium
ATCGAGCCAGGAAGAGCAGGGGTAAGAGCATTGTTACTTCGCCAAGATGGTGATACTAGAGATGATTTCAGAATTGAATACCATGGAAACGCAATTCACGTGTTGAATGCGCCATCACCAGCTGCTACGGCATCGTTGGCAATTGGAGGGTATATTGTAGAGAAAGCGGAGGAGCAGTTTAAAATGAAGAATGAAGAATGAAAAATGCTAAATTAAGAATGAATAATGAAATCCTCAGCTCGGGACTTCGTTTTCAAATTCTTTCGGAACGTATTTTACTTTTCCGTAATTTTTGTAAATTAATTCTTCGTCAAGTATTGCTCCGCTTCTAAATTTAGCATTTTTCGTCCTCCATATCTCATTAGTTCTAAAAAAATTGTTTCCTTTTTTTAAAAAGCGATGATTCTTTTCAATTACATGATAATTAAAATCTAATTCTTCGCTAACCCTAATTTCTCCTTCTAAAAGTTTGTCAGTAAGCCATAAGTTTATTTGGAATGTCCAATCAGTATTATTTGTTAGTTGAAAATCTAAATAGTTATAAAAAACGGTTGCTCCACTGGCAAAAGGCAATACGCGACCATCGTCGGGAAAAGGATCAAAGCTGTGATGATGTCGTTCATTGATTGTCAACGGAGAATGTAAGGCTAACCAATGCATTAAGTTGGAGCTTTGACAAATTCCACCACCAATTCCTGATTTTGCCTCTCCGAAAGACAATTCCATTCCAAGTTTGTATCCCTTTCGTTTGGTTGGTAATCCAACAGTTTTACAGAACGAAAATGTTTCTCCTGGTTTTATAAGAATACCATTTACTTTTTGGACAACAATTTTGAGGTTATCAACCTTGTTGTATTGAAGTGTCATGTCAGTTTCTCCAAGTTTTTTGAGTAATTTTGATTGATGTTTTTTTACTCTAAAAGGCAGTTTTTTTTCGATAATTTTCTTTGAATACTTCTTACTATCCAAAATCCATTTAATGCGACGACGAATTCTTTTTTCCCAAATAGAAATGAAATAAAGTAGAGGATGCCTTTGGGAAAGTAGTTTTTTGTATTTAGTCATTTTTTTCAGCGAAATAAGAATGAGGTTATATAGGGATTTCGTTTTTAATCGCCCATTCATCAACTTCCATAGGAAATTCATCATCGATTTGATACACAGATTTCAGGTAAGAATGCATCTCGTTAGTTAAGATAACCATCCTTCCATCATTTCCTCCAGAAATTAAGTAAATTCTTTCACTTGAACCTTGTCTTTCAAATATGTTATTGATTATTTTCGCAAAGTTGTAGGTGGCAACTCCCCAAGACGAATAATCCATTTTTCCATTAAAAGCAAGGTAGTTAGAATCGTTAATGACAATTGAATGCACCAAGTTTGATTTAGCTATCGCGATGCTATCATTTTTAAATTCTAAATTTAATCCAAGCTTATCAAAAGTAGGTTTAATTTCATTAAGGTAATTGATTATCCCTCCGTCTTCGAATAGTTCTTCACCATCAAGCCAGTAAAACCGATGATCTACATATTTACTAGAATCATAAAATCGTTTCCCTTCAAATAGATTTAAACTTTCATAAGTTTCTATCAAGTCAGTTTTTAAACTGTCAAGTTCCTCAAGAGGTGTAAGATTAAAATATCCTAAACTATCCAATGTATGAATGATTTTTGAACTAGGATATTTTTTAGAGTTCGCTTCCTCATTAACGCCCTCACAAGAAGAAACCAAAATCAACAACGCAAAAACCAACAATTCTAAATTTTTCATTCTCAATTCTCAATTAACCTACACTCTCCCTTTCTCCGAAAGCAATATTGCAATCGTCCTTGTTTTAGGGAACTGAGAAAATACAATAATCATCGCAACTGTAATAGGTACACTTAGCAACATCCCGATAATCCCCCAGATGCTACCCCAAACTGCCAAGGATAGGATAGCTACCAACGGACTGATATTCAGTGTGTTTCCCATTAGTTTAGGTTCTACGATACTGCCGACAGTGACTACCGTTGCTCCAACACCAATCAGAATAACTAAGAACGGAGTAAATTCTCCGAACTGAATCAATGCAAACAACGCAGGGAAAATCGTTCCGATAATTGGGCCAATTGCAGGAATGAAATTGAAGACAAAAATTAAAAACGCCCAGAAAAGGGGAGAATCAATTCCAACTCCAAGCATGATAAAATAACTTAGGGTAGCAGAGAGTAAATTAACCAACGATTTTAAACTGATATAACTTGACATTGATTTGTCTATCTTCTGAAGAACGGAACTTACGTTTTCATATTTCTCTTTCTCTGTAAATATCAATGCAATTTTATTTTGAAAAAGGGATTCTTCAACAAACAAAAAGGTCACGTAGAAGATGATCATTACAGTACTTCCGAGCAATTCCGAAATTGAATTAAATAAGGATTTAAAATATGCAGAAAAATCAATGGTCCGTAAGAAATTACTTAATTCTTGATGAAGATTAATTTTGAAAAACTCATTAATTTTAGCAGAAATAGACTCAATATTGGAAGAATAATTAGGATAAGAAGCAGCCAGACTCTCAATATTAGAAGATAATATTCTACCAATAAATACCATTCCAACAAAAATTACAAAAGAAGCCAAACCTGTTTTAATCCAACTAGGAATTCGTTCTCGAATGAATTTGTTTCTGTCTAAGAAGTTGCGCATCTTCTTGATAATGAACCAAATCAAAACAGAAATAATAAAAGGGAGAATGATTGATTGTCCAAGCATTAATATGGTAATAATTAAGGCGATAACAACCAAAGAATAAGCAACGTTCTGTATCTTCATAGGGTAAATATAATTAATTAATAATGAGTTGAATGATTCAGTGTTTTAATGATTGAACGAGGGACTTACGCTGACTATATAATTCTTTACGAAACTAAGCTACTCAATTCATTAATGAAAATCAATTGGATTTATCCCTACCATCAACTTTCTCTGCGAACCTCTGTGTAAACATCAAACAATCGCACTAATCTACCTCAATAATCCATAATCCTAACAAACCTCCACTTCAAATAATCCATAATTCTAACAAACCCCAACTTCAACCTTTCAGCTCTCTACTTCAAATAATTCATAACCCTAACAAGAGTCAACGTCATCCCTCTCTGTAAAACAATCACAACCCCAAAAACCGATATTCAATGCCCAATTCCCCCTTCATTTTCTCCTTGCTAGAAAACTGTAAGTTGCATTCCGAAGAATACCAATCATTCTTATAGACATAATCAATCTCTCCCTTTTTTAATTTGATTTCTTGTTGTGGAATTCCGATAGAATCAGCAACAATAATCGATAAGTTAGAAGAAGACTCTCCTGTGATTTCTATCTCAATAGAATAGATATGGTTTTGCTTAGTTGTTTTCTTTAGAGTAATTTCAGACGAAGAACTTAGGTTGATACTAGTTGTCTGTTGTTCATTCTTCAAGTAAATAGGGTAGATGTACTTTTGATACATAATCACACAAAGAACAATAATTACGGCACTTAAAATTAGTGTTCCAGCGGTCATTTTGTTTTTCATACATCTTTTTTTCGTCGAAGGTAATTAATTCTCCGTCTAAGAATAAATTGAATCCCCAAAAAATAACCTATTTTTACAAGGCAAATTAAATGAAACGATAGAAAATGAAAAAAACACTACTCTCAATACTATTACTAACAACTACATCTTTGTTTTCGCAACAAGCTTATTATAGCAATGTAAATCTAACTTTAACAGGAATGGCATTAAAGGCAGAGTTGGCAAATAAGATTACAGTAACACACACAAACAACCTTTCGTATAGTCAAGTATGGAGTGCGTTAAAAATAACTGATCTTGTACCAGGTAGCTCTACAAATGTCTATTTAGTATATGGATACGATGATACAGATGGCAACGTCACAACAGACCTTACTCGAAGCAAAAATAACAATGGTGGATCTGTTGGAGATTGGAATCGAGAGCATACGTATCCAAAGTCACTGGGAACTCCTGCATTAGGAACTTCAGGACCAGGAGCAGATGCGCACATGTTGCGTTCTTGTGATGTACAAAGAAATGGTTCACGTGGCAGTTTAAAATTTGTCGATGCAACAGGTACATCA
This sequence comes from Bacteroidota bacterium, assembly GCA_024280195.1. Taxonomy (GTDB): domain Bacteria; phylum Bacteroidota; class Bacteroidia; order Flavobacteriales_D; family Crocinitomicaceae; genus UBA4466. The sequence continues at coordinate 4,127 of JAJRQP010000301.1, forward strand.
AAATCTATTAACGGAGGTTGGTATCCTGGTGACCAATGGAAAGGAGATATGGCAAGAATAATGATGTACATGTATTTGCGTTACGGAAGTCGTTGCTTGCCTATTAATGTTGGAGTTGGAACTTCTGTAAATATTGATCCTGATATGATTGATTTATTTTTACAATGGAACATTGACGACCCTGTTTCAACTTATGAAGTGACTAGAAATAATTACTTAGGAACAACTTCTAACACATACGGACAAGGAAATCGTAATCCTTTTATCGATGAGCCATATTTGGCAACTAGAATTTGGGGAGGTGCAGACGCAGAGGATATTTGGGGTATTTATAACCTTTCTGTTAATGACTTGTATTTGAATTCTCTGATTACTATTTATCCAAACCCTTCAAAAGGTGATGTAACTATTGTGATTAGCGAAGAACTATCATTGGATGTTGTTAATGTTTATTCTACTAATGGTCAAGCTGTATCTACAGAAATGTCGATAATTGGAAATAGCATTCATATCGACAACCTTGAAGGAGGGTTTTACATGGTTCAAATAGCGACTGATAAAGGGATTATAACAGAAAAGTTAATAGTTAACTAAAATTTAGAATTCCATCTTGCTAGAAAGTTTATCTTTGCACAAAAAATAATTACAATGTCAGAAGAATTAAAAAAAGTAAGTTACTGCGTAGGAATGAGTCTAGGAGGAAGTTTATTGCAACAAAATTTGCAAGGAATTTCAACAGAAACATTAGCAGAAGCAATAAAAGATACCTTTGAAGGGAAGCAATTAAAGTATTCTCCAGAAGAAGCAAATACGATAATCCAAAACTTTTTACAAAACCAAAGCGAAAAGCAATTTGGTTCTAATAAAGAAGCTGGAGAGAAATTTTTAGCAGAGAATGCAAAACGTGATGAGGTTACAACAACAGGATCAGGATTGCAATATGAAGTGATTACAGAAGGTTCTGGAGAAAAACCTGCGCCAACAAGTAACGTAACAGTTCATTATCATGGTACTTTGGCAGATGGAACTGTTTTCGATAGTTCTGTAGAAAGAGGTCAACCAGCAAGTTTTGGTGTGAATCAAGTGATTCCAGGTTGGACAGAAGCATTACAATTGATGCCAAAAGGAGCAAAGTATAAATTATTTATTCCTGAGCATTTGGCTTACGGAGCTACTCCACACCCTGGAGGACCAATTGAACCTTACATGGCATTGGTTTTTGATGTTGAACTTTTAGAAATAGCATAATGAAAAAAATAGTTTTAATTGCTGCAGTTGCTTTTTTAGCATCTTGCGGAGATAGCAAAGAAAAAGAGCAAGAACTGAAGTTAGAATCTTTTGATGAGAAATTAGCTTTTACACTTGGGACAATGAGTGCGAAAGACTTAATGGGAAATCAAAATTTTGATGCTTCCAAATTGGAAAAAGCATTATTAATCGAGGGTTTTAATAAGAGTTACAATACAACACAACCAGAATGCGGTAAATCAATTGAAGGATTGTTTGGAGCAACTGGAACTGATTTTAACGAAGAATTTCTAACGGAAGGTTCTGAGTGTATTGGTCAGTTTGTCGGTTATTCTCTTTATACACAGCTTTCAGGTTTTGATAAAGCAGCTTCTATTGATACTGCATTGTTGTTCTTAGGTTTCCAGAAAGGAATTGAAGGTTCAGACACAACTGTACTCTCTTTAGAAGAACAAGATTTAATTAATAAAGAATTTTCTGAAGGAATTCAAGCGTTAATTGATTCTGAAATGGATGAACAATGGGGAGAGAATAAAGCAACATCCGAAGCATTCTTAGCAGAGAATAAATTGAAAGATGGCGTGATTACAACTCCTTCTGGATTGCAATACAAAGTAATCAAGATGGGGAATGGACCAAAACCAACAATGGAAACTCCTGTGAAAGTACATTATCACGGTACAACAATTGATGGGGAAGTTTTTGACAGTTCTGTTGATAGAAATGAACCTTATGTAATGCGATTGAATCAAGTTATTCCAGGTTGGACAGAAGTTCTACAGTTGATGCCAGAAGGCTCTAAATTTAAGGTGTTTATTCCTCAAGATTTAGCTTATGGAAAATATCCTCAGCCAGGCGGACCTATTAAACCTTTTTCAGCATTGATTTTTGACATTGAAATGATTGAAGTTCAATAAGAATTGAAAAGATATAAAGAGCGCTTATCGAAAGATAGGCGTTTTTTTTGCTTTAACTTATTGGGATAAAGAAAGCTAATCTAAAAATAATAGGTAGAATTTTCACAATGTTTCCATTGGCATCTTTCTGAGAAATAGAATAAGATCTTTTGAATGGACTGTTGTCAGCATCAATAACATCATACAGCAAACTTGCGTTAATTCTAAATGATTCATTGAATTCTTTAGAAAAACCACCGCCTATAAATAAGGTGTTGGCCCACGAAGAATTAATACCTGTAAGAAAACCATTAGTTGTGAAGGGAGATTTTAAAATTTCATATTCTACCGCTAGAAAAAGTGCATCGTAGAAGCGTGCATGAACAAATGCTCCTCCGCCAAAAACATTATACCCTCCATTAAATCCCGTAACATTATTTTTAACCCATGTTCTCTCGTAGCGAACAGAAGGACCAACTATCAGGTTTTCTCCGAGATTTAAACCATATTTTAACCCAATCCCTGCATTGCCGCCATTAGTAGATGCAGAAAATGCTAAGTCAAAACCAATTTCACTTCCAGACATAGAAAAGTTTTGAGAAAAACTAGTTGCTGATAGAGTAAGGGATAGAATGAGAGTAGTTATTGCTTTCATGATAAAATTTTATTTTCAAATATACCAAGTTCAAATTGGTTCTTTACATTTTAGCAATAGAATATTTAGAGAAGCAAGAATTAAAATTAAAAAGTATATTATCTTAGTAAAAAAAACACCATGCAATTACTCAACGGAAAAGCAACAGCTCAATCAATTAAAGATGAATTAAAGCAAGCAGTTGACAATAGAAAAAGTAAAGGGTCCAAGATTCCTCATCTTGCAGCAGTTTTAGTTGGTAATGATGGAGGTTCTTTGACCTACGTAAACGCTAAAGTAAAAGCATGTGAGCAAATTGGTTTTCACAGCAGTTTAATTAGATACGATGATTCTGTTTCTGAAGAAGAACTACTCGCAAAGGTGATAGAGTTGAACAACGACGAAGAAATAGATGGCTTTATTGTGCAACTACCATTACCTGACCATATTGATGAACTAAAAATCACAATGGCAATTGATCCTATCAAAGATGTGGATGGTTTTCACCCCCAAAATCTTGGAAAGATGATGCTGAATTTGCCTTCATTTCTCCCAGCTACCCCCGCAGGGATACTAGAATTGATGAAAAGAAATGGAATTGAAACGAGTGGTAAAGATTGCGTGGTGATTGGTAGAAGTAATATTGTTGGTATGCCGATTAGTATCATGTTAGCAAAGAAGAATGATCCTGGGAATTGCACTGTGACATTGGTTCATAGTCGAACAAAAAACATCAAAGAAAAAGTGCTAAAAGCCGATATTATCATTGCAGCAATTGGACAACCGGGTTTCGTGACAGCCGACATGGTAAAAGATGGAGCAGTGATTATTGATGTAGGGACTACTCGGGTAGAAGATGCTTCCAAAAAGAATGGTTGGGCATTAAAAGGAGACGTTGACTTTGAAAATGTTGCTCCAAAATGTTCGTTTATAACTCCCGTTCCAGGTGGAGTAGGGCCGATGACAATCGCATCCTTGATGATTAATACTCTGCAATCAATGGAGTTGAGAAATAAGTAATTGGCTGACAATTTGGGCGTGCCCTTCGGTCGGGCTATCCATTATATTTCTGACAAAAAAAGTCAGAAGATGTCATTTCTATCCCTCACGCAAAATAAAATCTCAGTCATAAATCGATTGGTCTAGTCTAGATTACAATCTCTCCAATGGAGTCTTTACACCATCAACTAATGAGTAACAAGCAAGATGGTCTTTAAACACAGACGCTTTAAATAGAGAAGTGTTCAGCAACATTCTAACGCACTCTTGAACACCTTCCACAATTGAAGGATGAGGATGGACAAGTTCCGAGAGCACCTCTATCGGTGCGTTCATTTTTATAAGCAATCCAACAGCTTGAATAGCAGAAGATGCATGTTCTCCAACAGCACGCATACCAAGGATTCTCATGTCGTCATCATTCGTGACGATAATCTTAAAGAAACCTTGCGTTTTTCTCATAGCAACAGCTCTTGCTAGAACAGCAAAGTCAATTTTCACCACCTTAATAGGAATGTTTTGCTTGATGCATTCCTTTTCATTCAAACCAACAGCCGCAACCTCTGGTTTCAAAAACATGATGGTACATACGTTGTCATAGGTCAATCTTTCCGTTTTCTCTCCAAACATTTTTTCAACAGCATGTCTCGCTTCAATTTCTCCCATGTTAACTAGGGCAATTCTTCCTGATACATCACCTACCGCATAGATATGTGGGATGTTTGTTTGAGTATCATCATCGCCAATATGGTATCCTCTTTTGGACATTTTTACGCCAGCGTTTTCAAGATGCAAACTTTTGATGTTGGGTACTCGACCAACGGATAGTAATGCTTTTTCAACCTGTATGACCTCGGTAGAACCATCTTCGTACTTTAGTTCGTATTCAACTCCGCCATTCTTTTTTTCTAACCGTTCCAGGTTAGCACTGTGGTGAATTGTCACACCTTGGTCTTCCAGGTTTTTTGCAACAAGACTACTGATGTCTTTATCCTCAAAAGGTAGAATTCTATCTTTGCGGTCAATTAAATAAACTTTCGTTTTCCCAAAATTGGAGAAAATAGTAGCGTATTCACAACCAATAACTCCAGCTCCTACAATTACCAAGCTTTTAGGGTAGTCTTTTAAATCGTCAATAGCATCACTGGTCATAATGTTTTCCTCATCAACATCATAGATGTCTAATTTTCTAGGGCTACTACCTGAGGCAATGACGATGTTTTCTCCGTATATTATTTTCTCTCGATTTCCATTGGTGATTTTTACCTCATTTTTAGAAACAAAACTACCTAAACCCCTCTCGTGTTTAAGAAGTTTATTCATCGTTTCTGTTTGTAGCAGTTTGATGTGGCAAGAATATTGAAATTTTCTTTCAAAAATTGCTTCATCATGCACTTTCATAACTTCATTCCAAGTAAGACTGTAAGGTTCTCTTCCTTCAGAAATAAGTGTATTATTTATAAAGGATACACGTGTAGAAGTTTCCCAAAGTGTTTTAGAAGAAAGGGCACCATTATAAATAGCTGCTCCTCCAATTCTTGCTTTTTCAATTAAGCAAACCCTCTTTCCAAAATCGATTCCTCTGATTGCTGCGGCATAACCAGCAGGACCTCCTCCTATTACAATTAAATCGTATTTATCCATAACTTTGCTTAATTTCGCAGTAAATATAAAAAATCCAAACCCATTTGGCATGAAATATCAATCTGAAATTGATTCTGCAATTGAAATAAGAGACGAAATAGCTAAATCACTTAAGAAATTAAGCAAGAAAAAGCACAATAAGGTTGATCAAGTTTTTCATGAATTACATGAGGAAGCGTTTGAAAAAATTGATTGTTTGGAATGTGGTAATTGTTGTAAAACAACGAGTCCAATTTTTAGAGACATTGATGCTAAACGAATTTCAAAAAAATTAAAATTATCTCAAGCGCAGTTTGAAAAAGAGTATTTGAGAAAAGACATGGATGGTGATTGGGTTCTAAACTCTGCTCCTTGCCCTTTTTTAGGTACTGATAATCACTGTTTTATTTATGATTTTAGACCGCAAGCTTGCCGAGAATATCCTCACACGAATCGAAAAAGAATGATTGCTGTTCTTGATTTGACACTAAAAAACATGGAGATATGTCCTGCCGTCGCAAAAATTGTTAAACAAATCCCCGAAAAATTTATTTAACACCCAACTTTTTTTGATTATCTTCGTTCTATATATTGTAACACATAAACTATGTTGCAAGTTATTGCTATGCTTATTCGATAAAGAAGAACAACTTATGAAATTTTTACAGTCTATTACACTACTTGTTTTTACATTTATTCTTGTAAATTCAAGTTTCTCCCAAAGAGCAAAAGACGGGAATTATACCGCATCTACAGCAAATAATATTGTTAATTCATACACTTATTTAACTGCGGATGCAGGCGCTGGAGGAACTACTATTTCAGTAGCAAATAACTCTATGGTTGGTGGTGTTTTTGGAGGTGCTTTAGCTGCCGGGGATCTAATTTTGATTATTCAAATGCAAGGGGTTCAAATGGATGTTACCAATTATCCAGTCACCAACGGATGGAATCCTTATTACACAACGCCATTCGGCTTTACATTTACTGGTGATTGGCCTGATCACATTGAAGCCTGGGGAGCAGTGACCAATTATTTGAATGCCGGTCTATATGAAAAGATTGAAGTTTTAAGTGTTACAGGTGCTAACGTTATTAATTTACAATGTCCATTAAAATTTAATTATACAGCAACGGGCCATACACAAATTGTTAGAATTCCTAGATTTGATAACTTGACAGTTACCGGTGGTGCAAACGCAATTATTCCTACTGTTTGGGATGGACAAACGGGTGGTGTTGTTGCGATTGAAGTTGAAACTAATTTAAATATATCTGCAGGGTCTTCAATTTCTGCTTCAGAATTTGGTTTTCGAGGAGGTCAATTAGATGATTTCGGATCTTCAGGAAGCACATCAAATTTAAACGAGCTTAGATACGGTGGAAGTCCAGATGCTGTCGAAGGGTCTGAGAAAGGAGAAAGTCTTTTTGGTTATTATACAGAGTATGATGCTTTAGATTCTCGATACGGTATTGGCGGACCAACCAACGGTGGTGGTGGTGGTGGATACCAAAACTGCGGAGGCGGTGGTGGATCCAATATTGGATCAGGTTATTACACAGGAAATGGTGTTCCAGATCCTACTTATAATACTTCTTGGGCATTAGACTTTTCTAACCCACCGAATCCTAACCCATCAATTGCTCCTACGGCTGTTACTTTTACTAGTTTAAATGGAACGTCATCTCCAGGTGGAGGTAGAGGTGGTTATGCTCTTTCTGATTCTGATCAAAATGAATTAACAGTAGGTCCTCGTAATGCTTCTTGGGGAGGTGATGCGAGAAAAACGAATGGAGGAAGAGGTGGACACCCTATTGCGTATGATGCTAATCGATTATTCTTCGGAGGCGGAGGTGGTGCTGGAGATCAAGATTCTGGAGAAGGAGGAGACGGTGGTCGAGGTGGAGGTCTTGTTTATGTTGTAAATTATGGTTCAACAACTGGAAGTGGTACAATCGAAGCAGATGGTCAGAATGGACAAAGTTCCAACCCAGCAAATTTACCTGCAGATGGGAGTAATGTCCGAAGAGGTAATGATGGTGCAGGAGGTGGAGGTGCAGGTGGTTCTATTTATATTGAAAACACAACTGCAATTCCAAATACAATTAATTTAACAACAATCGGTGGAGATGGAGGTAATCATAACATAACGGTTTGGAATTCTTTTATTCCTTCTGAAGCAGCTGGGCCTGGTGGGTCTGGAACGGGAGGTAGTATAGCATTCTCTAACGGGGCGCCAATTCAAAATGTAACAGCAGGTTCAAATGGGATTTCGATTTCTTCTCACATGACTAATTTTCCACCGAATGGAGCAACAAATGGAGCGTCAGGTGTTGGAAGTTTATCTGCACCATTCTTCGATTTAACAGGGAGTGATGTTACAATATGCGGGTCTGGAATTGCTAATTTATCAGTAACCGTTGTAGGCTCTTTGCCTGGAGGAAGCTCAGTTCAGTGGTACACGCAACAATTTGGTGGCACTTCTGTTGGTAGTGGTACAACTTATACTACTCCAGTAATATCTTCAACAACAACTTATTATGCAGGAGTTTGTCCAGGGTCATTTAGAATTCCAATTGTGGTAACAGTTACATCTGCACCTAATCTTGTTATTACGAATCCTACAGCAGTTTGTTCTCCAAGTACGATTGACATTACAGCAGCTGCTGTAACAACAGGTTCTGATGCTGGAACATTATCCTATTGGACTGATGCAACTGCAACAGTTTCTTATGCTACACCTAGTGCAGCAACAAATGGAACTTATTACATTCAATTAGATGCAGGGGGAGGATGTACAGTTGTACAACCGGTTACAGTAACTGTTACTGTACCAATTGCTCCAACCTTTGCTGCTATTGCAGATGTTTGTCAGAATGCAACCGCGCCAGTTTTACCAACTACTTCTACGAATGGAGTAACGGGTACTTGGGCACCAGCAGTTACAACTACAACAGTTGGAACAACAACTTATACGTTTACGCCAACTGCTGGATTGTGTGCTAGTTCTACAACCTTAGATATTACAGTTCTTGCGCCAACCGTTCCAACCTTTGCTGCTATTGCAGATGTTTGTCAGAATGCAACTGCTCCAGTTCTCCCAACCACTTCTACGAATGGAGTTACCGGAACTTGGGCGCCTGCAGTTACAACTACAACAGTTGGAACAGCAACGTATACGTTTACGCCTACTTCAAGTCCTTGTGCAGTTTCTACAACCTTAGATATTACAGTTCTTGCGCCAACTGTTCCAACCTTTGCTGCTATTGCAGATGTTTGTCAGAATGCAACCGCACCAGTTCTCCCAACCACTTCTACGAATGGAGTTACCGGGACTTGGGCACCTGCAGTCACAACTACAACAGTTGGAACAACAACTTATACGTTTACGCCAACTGCTGGTTTGTGTGCTAGTTCTACAACCTTAGATATTACAGTTTCAGGAACAATAACTCCAACCTTTGCAGCGATTGCAGATGTTTGTCAGAATGCAACCGCACCAGTTTTACCAACCACTTCTACGAATGGAGTTACCGGAACTTGGGC
>JAJRQP010000302.1 GCA_024280195.1 Bacteroidota bacterium
CATTTATTCTGCAAGTAGCATCGCTCGAAAAGAATTTCCAGACTACGATGTGACGGTGAGAGGTTCTGTTTCTATCGGTCGTCGTTTGATGGACCCGTTAGCAGAATTGGTGAAAATAGACCCGAAATCTGTCGGAGTAGGACAGTATCAACACGAAGTGAATCAAACTCAATTAAAGGCGGCATTAGATGATGTTGTCATATCTTGTGTGAATACGGTTGGAGTAGATGTGAATACGGCATCAGAATATTTACTCAGTTATGTTTCGGGTTTAGGTCCTGCTTTGGCGGAGAATGTTGTGGCGTATCGCAGTGAAAATGGAAGAATTAACTCACGCGAAGAACTAAAAAAAGTAAAACGATTGGGAAGTAAAGCATTTGAGCAATCAGCCGGTTTTATTAGAATTAAAGACGGAGCAAATCCATTGGATGATTCTTCTGTGCATCCTGAAAGTTATACTTTGGTAAAGAAAATTGCGAAAAAATTAAAGCTTTCTGTGGAAGAATTAATTCGCAATGAAGAAGTTCTTTCTATAATAAAACACGCTGATTTTGAAGAGGTTGATGCTTTTACCTTTAACGATGTCATCAAAGAATTGAAAAAACCAGGACACGATCCGAGAAAGAAAGCAAAGGTCTTAGAATTTGATAGTCGAATTAAAACGATTGGTGATTTAGAACCGGGAATGTTACTCAATGGAATCGTAACCAATGTGACTAACTTCGGTGCGTTTGTAAACATTGGAATCAAAGAAAACGGATTGATTCACAAATCAAATCTAGCAGATGTTTATGTCGAAGATCCTTCGGATTATATTGCTTTGCACGAACACGTAGAGGTGAAGGTAATGGAGGTAGATGTTGCTAGAAAGAGAATTGGCTTGAAGAAGATGTAGAGGATAATTGAAAGGTTAGAGTTGAGAGGTTAGGGGGGAGGCGTGTAATTCTGTTTCAAATAATTCTAATAGAACCTATTCTGATTTTCGGTGAGTCAATTTCAATTGTTTACTATACGTTAGCTGCTAAAAGCAAAACCTACTTCCTAATAACCTCCACTTTCCCATCCAACCCAACCTTCACAATTTGCGAAGCTTTTTCCATCTTCTCAAAAGTCCGTTCTTCTACAATGGCATCCACGCCAGATTTTATATCCTCGTTAATATCATCAAAACAAGTTGGATTACTTTCTCCAGATAAATTTGCAGACGTACTCACAATCGGTTTTCGTATCGAACGTATTAATTTCTGACAAATAGGATCTGTCGTAATTCTTATTCCAACTGAGCCATCTTCTGCCAAAATGGATGGAGCCAAACCTTTCGCTTTCGGGTAAATAATGGTCAATGGTTTTGAAGCAAAATCTGCGAGGTCGTAACAAACCTCTTGAAATTCAGGGATATATCTCTCTAACATTGCGAAGTTGTCCACCAGAATGATAAAGCTTTTATTATCAGGACGTTGCTTAATATCTAATATTTTTTGGCAGGCATTTTCATCCGTTGCATCACAACCAATTCCCCAAATCGTATCCGTCGGGTAGAGAATAGTACCTCCGTTTTTTAGTGCTTCTATTGCTTTGTTCATTTTTTTTTAGATTATTAGAGACGTATAACTGCGCTCACAATAAGTGTTTACTTAAATAATTCATAATCTAACACCTACTAGCTTCCAGTTCATAATTCTAACAAGTATCTACTTCAAAAGATCTGGTCTTCTTTTCTTCGTTCTCTCCAGTGCTTTTTCTTCTCTCCATTTATCAATTTTTGCAAAATCTCCGGACAATAAAACATCTGGAACTTTCCAACCATTGTATTCTGAGGGCTTCGTGTAAACAGGTGGTGATAATAAATTGTCTTGAAAACTATCCGTTAATGCAGAGGTTTCATCATTGATAACTCCCGGAATTAGGCGTACAACGCTATCAACAACTACGCAAGCTGCCAATTCTCCACCAGTGAGAACATACGAGCCAATGGAAATTTCTTTGGTAATGTATTGCTCTCTAATTCTCTCGTCAATTCCTTTATAATGTCCGCAAAGAATAATAATATTTCCTTTTAGACTTAAATCATTGCAAATTTCTTGCTCCAGAACTTCTCCGTCTGGTGTCATGAAAATTATTTCATCGTAGGTTCTTTCGGATTGTAGTTTTTCAATCAAATCAGCAATGGGCTGAATCGTCATGACCATACCTGCACCTCCTCCGTATTGCGTATTGTCGACTTTATTGTGCTTGTTCTTAGAGTAATCTCTAATGTTATGCACGTTTAAATCCAACAATCCACGTTCTTGCGCACGTTTCATTATGGACTCCGAAAAAGGACCTTGTAATAATTCAGGTAAAATGGTGAGAATGTCTATTCGCATGGTGCAAAATTAAATAAATTATCTTTGTATCTCAATGACAAAGAAAATTGCTCTTATTGCGTTATTCTCCCTAGCCTTTTGTGTCCTTCTTCAGGAGTACAATTTGTCGTATTTATATGATTCTCCTTCCTACAAACAAGGATTAGTAACCACTGCTGATGAAGCAAGTTATTTTGCTCCCGCTTTAAAGTGGTCGAAATCAGGAGTTTGGAAAGACAGCTCTATAGGTTATTCATCTTACTATCAGCGACCTCCAGGTTATGGGTGGATTTTTCTAATAAGCAATTGGCTGTCTCCAACTCATCCTTATTTTATTTTGAAAATTTGGCAAATACTCGCTATGGGATTTTCAGTTTTTCTGTTTGGGAAGATTTTACTAGAATTAAAAACAGAAGAAAAATGGATTCTTACATCGACCTTGTTTTTTGGTTTGTTGCCCAGTTTTAGTGGGTTTACTTATTACACCTTAACGGAGTCTATCGTTCCAATGTTAATACTGCTTTCCATTTTTTTGACACTTAAATTGCGTAAAGAACCAACACTGTCTACAATTATTTCTTTTGGTGCTCTTGCTGGAATCTCACTTTTAATTCGTCCACAGTTATTGATTTTATTGCTGGTTTTAATTGCTTACATTATTACTCAAATTCAACTGAGAACGGTGAGTAAATTATTTCTTGTTACATTGTTTATTCTACCTGCTGCTCTTTGGTCGATTAGAAACTATACGGTAAATGAAGAATGGGTAGGTATTCATCCAATTTATCATTCGAGCAATAACGGAATGTACCGTCCTATCCATAAAGAAATGGGCGATTTATTCCGAATTTGGGAATCGAATACAGTTACTTTTCATGCAAACATGGCGTTGCTTTTTTCTGACACAACTAATAATTCAAGAATCACAGTGTTTTCTACATTGCCTGAAAACATTCGGACTTCTAGCCGACGCAAAGATATCTTAAACGTTTTTACTGACTATCAATTGGCGTCTTATCAACTGCAAAATAATTTTTCAAGAACGGAATTGATTCCACTAAATGGAGTTTCATTAGAGAAAGAAGCGATAACTAATATTCGTCAACTGAAAACTAACTTAAAATCAGAATTCTGGGTAGAGAATACGCTTAAAACACCTTCTTCTTCCTTGTTTAAATTGGTGGCAAGTTCTTACCTTAATTTAGGAATTTTTCAAGCAAAATACAGAGGAGAATGGTGGATGGAAGCATTGCGTTATTTTTCTTTCGGTGTATTGTTTCTTAGTTTTCTTTCTACTTTCTACATTCTTTTTGTTCGAAAGATTGACCTACTTCTCAGATTTGTTGCTTTTGCATTCTTATTGACCTTGTTCTATTTATCGTTTTTTCAGCGATTAAATGAGGAGCGGTATTATTACATTTTCTTACCCGTTATCTTCTTAATGCTGGTTCATTCTCTTGGCAGAATCTTTCGGAAAGAATAAAATCACCAATCTTTCTTCGTGCAATTAAAGGATTGATTAATTTTGTAGCACTAAAAACAGAATTATGACATTTGATATCGCAATTATTGGTGGAGGAATTGTTGGAGCGGCAACGTTCTATAAAATGCAAAAGAAATATCCTCATTTGAAAATTGCATTGATTGAGAAAGAAGATAAATTGGCCGATCATCAAACAGGACATAATTCTGGAGTGATTCACTCGGGGTTGTATTATAAACCAGGATCACTAAAGGCAAAAAATTGCATCGAAGGTCGACATGAACTCGTTGCATTTGCAAAAGAACATGGAATCGAACACGACGTTTGCGGAAAGGTTGTGGTGGCAACTGATGAAAGTGAATTGCCCTTTATGGAGAAGATTTACAACATCGGATTAGAGAATAAAATCGAAGGATTAAAAAAGTTAACGGGAGAAGAGTTGAAAGAGCACGAGCCTCACGTTGAGGGGATTGCAGGATTACTCGTTCCTTGTACCGGTATCATTGATTTTGTGGGAGCAACGAATAAAATGGCAGAATTAGCCCTAGCGATGCAACCTGAAAGCAAGTTGTTTTTAGGACACGAAGTAACGGAAATAAAAAAGAACGAAGATGCAACTTCAACTGTTGTGACTAGCAAAGAATCTTTCCGAGCAAAATATTTAGTTTTTTGTGCAGGTTTGCAAGCGGATAGAATGGCAAAGAAAGACGGCGTTGACTTGAAAGAAAGAGTCGTTGGTTTTAGAGGTGATTACTACGAGTTAACGGAGCAAGGAAAACACAAAGTGAAACATTTGATTTATCCAGTTCCTAATCCTGATTTCCCGTTTTTAGGCGTGCATTTTACAAGAATGACAAACGGTGATATCGAATGCGGACCGAATGCAGTTTTTACTTTCAAACGAGAAGGTTACGGAAAAACAGATTTCTCATTACGTGACACATGGGACGCATTGACATATAGAGGCACTTGGAAATTATTCTTCAAGAACATGAGGTTTGGAATCAATGAATATCGTCGTGCATTCTCCAAAAAGTTATTCTTAAAAACATTGCAACGTCTAATTCCATCTTTAACAATGGACGATATC
>JAJRQP010000303.1 GCA_024280195.1 Bacteroidota bacterium
AAAGGCATATTAACGCTTGTTATTGGTCGATATTCAAGCACATATTGATCCATCTGAAGCAATTTAAGCTTGTGTACACCAATTTCAATCATTTTACAATCAAATCCATATAATTAATTCACTTTCTCTATTTTTACTAAAAACAAAACGGGTTATTGCACAGACTCACGTTATCGCATATTATACAAAAACTCCCACCAATAAAATTTTGAATATGTGTAACTTTTAAGTTACCTTTGGCGTAATGATTAGAGTTAGGAAAGTAATAGCTTACGAAAACCATTTTGAAGACTTTCTTGTTAAACAACCAAAAAAGGTTCAAGACAAAATATTCAAAGTGATTGAAGCAATTGAAACATTAGAAAGAGTACCTTCTAATTATCTCAAAGCTATTTCTGGAACTAATGGACTATATGAAGCTAGAATTAAACTTGCTTCTAATATTTGGAGAGTGTTTTGCTTTTTCGATAAAGGAAAATTGGTCATACTTCTTAATGGTTTTGTAAAGAAAACACAAAAGACACCTAAAAAGGAGATTGACAAGGCACTCAGATTAATGACAGAATATTACGACATCAAATAAGGAGGATATAAGATGAGCACTAAAAGTTGGAAAGAAATAAAAGACAATGTCTACGGCAAGAAAGGAACTGAAAGACGTGATGAATTGGAAAGAGATTTTGAATCATTCAAGATCGGTCTATTGCTTAAAAAGGCAAGAGAAGAAAAACAATTGACTCAAAAACAACTCGCAGAACTTGTAGATAAAAAGCGTACATATATTTCTAGAGTGGAAAACAATGGCAGTAATTTGACCCTAAAGACTCTATTTGATATTGTTGAAAAAGGACTAGGAGGAAAAGTGAATATTTCTATTGAAATATAACATGCGATAACAAAAAGTATAGCGAATGCGCCCTATACTAATCGAAGCTACGTGTTGGTGAAGTTTTAATCAGCCTGCTTTTTTTTGGTGGGGATTTGAAAGTAAATGCTGTAAGCCAATTCCAGCCCAAGAATGATAATTAGAAGTTATTTATTAGTTTTAGTAATTGAAAAAAACAACTAAAAAAAAGCAGGCGACTCGCGTTGAAGAAACTTTACGGCGCACTCGCCATACTTCGGCGTTAGGCAAAATATTATACCGGACTAATACTTCTTTAAGAGATTTACTTAAATTTGATTAAATTGATGATATGGATATTCAAACAAGTAAAATAGAGTTAGCTAAATTAATTCTCAATATTGAGAATAAGTCTGTACTTGAAAAAATCATTAATGTCCTCAAAACAGAACAGAGTGATTTTTGGAATGAATTAAGCAAAGCTGAAAAAGTAGAAATCAAAATGGGAATCGAGCAACTTGATTCTGGAAAACGAACTTCTGTTGAAGATTTTTTAAGAAGGGTTTCGTAACTAATGAAAGTCTTTTTATCTCCAATTGCTGAACGTAAAATTGAGTTGCTTTTAGAATTTATTTAAACTGAATAGTCAAAGAATGCTAAAGACGAATTCTTAGAAAAGTTTAAGAAGTCAGTAAAAACAGTTTCAAATCAACCCAAAAGCTTTCCTGTTTCAAAATCTATGAAAGGTTTATTTAAATGTGTGGTCTCAAAGCAAACCTCATTTTATTATAGGATAATAAACAATGAGATTGAGATAATTACTTTAATGGATAACAGGCAGAATCCAATAGAAATCTTAAAAGAATTGAAATCATACTTTGCCTAACAACAAATAAAGTCCATGCCTATGCTTAGCTCTAGCAATTTTAGTGGGAGTCAAAGTGGATGTTTTGTTGCTCCTTAGCGGTCTGATAGTTTATGTTGTAAGCCAATTCCAACGGAGCCCGATATTAATTAGTTATTTATTAAATTAGTAAGCAAAAGAAAGCCCGCACACTTGCCCGCCGGAGGAGGGAAACACTGGAGTTACTACATTTGAGTAGACAGTAGGTTAAGCTTATTAACTTAATTTTATAAGCAATGAATAAAGAAAGAAGAAAATACGACAAGGAGTTTAAAATTATGGCAGTGGATCTGATGAACTCTGGTAAAACATCAAAGCAGGTTGGGTTGGACTTAGGAATAGGATCTGATTTAGTAAGAAGATGGAAGAGAGAGTTTTCATCGAATCAATCCAGCTGTTTTTCAGGTAATGGAGTTCCAAATCTAACTCCAGAACAAAAAGAGATTAATCAGTTAAAGAGAGACCTAAGAGAGGCTGAATTAGAAAGAGATATCTTAAAAAAGGCAGTAGGCATCTTCTCCAAGAGCGGTGGAAAATATTCTGGTTCATGAAAAGATATAAGAACCAATTTCCCATTGAGAAGATGTGTAAAGTATTTGAAGTAAGTAGAAGTGGTTATTATGCCTGGATAAAAAGAAAACCCTCTAATAGATTAAATGAAAATGAGCAGTTAATATCAGAAATAAACCGAATTTTCATTGAAAGTAGAAGTACCTATGGGAGTCCTAGAATGGCTGAGGAGCTTAAAAGAAGAGGATATAATGTTTCTAGACCTAGAGTAGCTAGACTGATGCGCAAAGAAAATATCAGAAGTATTGTTAAGAAGAAATATGTGGTTACAACAGATTCGAAACATAGATACAAAGCATCTCCAAATCTTTTAAACAGAAGATTCAAAACAATTGCTCCTAATGAAGTTTGGGTGTCTGATATCACATATATTAAGACAAAGCAAGGGTGGTTATACTTGACGGTAGTAATCGATCTATATGACCGTAAAATTATTGGATGGGCCTTATCACTTTCAATGTCGACTAGAAGTACTACAGCCCCGGCTTTGAAAATGGCAATGAAAAATAGAGCTGTTAATTCTTCATTAATCTTTCATTCTGATAGAGGTGTGCAATATGCTTGTGAAGAATTTAGAATGGCATTAAAAATCAACAACATAACTCAAAGCATGAGTAGAAAAGGCAATTGTTGGGATAATGCTGTGGCTGAAAGCTTCTTTAAAACAATTAAATCGGAATGTACAAATCACTATAACTTCAATACCAGACAAGAAGCTTCAAGGTATATTTTTGATTATATCGAAATATGGTATAATCGAAAAAGAAGACATTCTTATTTGGGTTATAAAACACCTATAGAATTTGAAACAATGTATAAACAAATATTAGCAGCTTAATATATTGTCCACTTTTTTGTTGCAATTCCA
>JAJRQP010000304.1 GCA_024280195.1 Bacteroidota bacterium
GATAAATTAGAGCAAATTCTCGGTGGAGGAGGAGCAAGTAAAAAAGTTGCACAATCCTTGTTGAAAACTATTCATTAACAATGACTTCGGTCTGTAACTGAATTGTATTTTTGATTGTGCGAAATCTTATAACGGTATTCTTTATTCTTGCTGGAAGTTATCTTTCTGCACAACAAATGCGCATTGGAGTTTTTCATTCTAAAAAGATTTCAAGAATTACTTGGCAACCTTCTGCTGGAGAATACAACCTGTTTGGAGATACATCTTTTATCAGAACGGTATTAGTTGGAGAGAAAATCAGTATCAAGGTTTCAGGGAGTAATGTTCTGCTAGAACAAGCGGGGGGAAGTAAAATCTTTAGAAAAATAAAGTTTGTTCCACGTAAGAATCAATCTGCGTTGAAATATTCCCCATCAGTTTCAAATATTAAACCTAGAATCTATGAAGATGGACTGGAATTGACCGTTGCAAAATCAAGGTTACGTTTGGTAAATATAGTCGACATGGAGAACTACCTTTCCGGTGTTATTGAATCTGAAGGTGGCGGAGGAAAACATTTAGATTATTACAAGGTGCAAGCAATTATGAGTCGGACTTATGCTTTGAAGAATAAAAAACGGCATAGAAAGGATAAATTTCAAGTTTGCGATGGAGTTCATTGCCAAGCATATCATAAAAAGTTAACCCATACATCTAAAATCCGTCAAGCGGTAAAAGAAACCAAGGGAGAAGTGTTGGTTGATGCGAAAAACAACTTAGTAACTTCTTATTTCTCTGCTAATTGCGGAGGACAAACGTGTGATGCATCTTATGTTTGGAACACGTCAGTATCCTACATAGAGAGTTTTGTCGATACATTTTGCATTCACACGCGACAAGCAACTTGGACGAAAAAGGTCAGTAAAAAATCTTGGGAGGTTTTCTTAAGAAAAGAATACAATGTTACTAGAGAACAAGTTGGTGATTTGCTATACAACTTCGAACAAGAGCAAAGAAAAGCGTTTTTTATCCACCCTTCCTTGGGTGTTCCATTGAGAGATTTAAGAAAGAAGTTCCGTTTGAAATCAATTTATTTCAGTACGCATCTGGATGGAGAGAATATCGTTATAGAAGGGCGTGGCTTTGGTCACGGTGTCGGTTTGTGCCAAGAAGGAGCAATGAACATGGCGAAAAATGGTTTTTCTTACGACCAAATTGCACGATTTTATTTTAAAGATGTTCGAGTGATTAATTATTACAAAGAGTTGTATTTTAAACAGGAGGGAGGCTTGTAATCTTCAAAAAGATTTCAGCTATTTTATTCTTCTTCAAAAATTACAAACACATCTTCATTATCTTTTTTAAAGAATTTCTTTTCACGAGCGTATTTTTCTATTTCACTTGGGTACTTTAGCTTCTCTAAGACGATGGTTGTTTCTTCCAGGTCTTTAATCATTAGTGCTTTTTTCTCTTTAAGTTGACTGAGTTTGTACTTTCTCGAAATTACTGAGAAGATGTCGTTCTCATCTAAAAAAAGTGTATAGACGAGGAATACAGTACTTGCTAGGATGAACTTGTTCTTAAGATATGGAAGATATTTCTTCATAGCTCAAAGATAAGATAGAAGAAGGTTGTTTATTGAGAAGGTTTAGATTCTTTTACAACGACTATTGTTAAAAACAGAAAAGTCACCTCTGGTCATCGAGCGTAGTCGAGATCAGAGGTGACTTTCAATTATTTTAAATTGAGATTAGTGTACTATCTCATCGTATCTTTCTTTCCAATCTGCATCTTCTTCAAACCATTGTGCAGTCTTGTTTAATAATGCTCGTGCTTTGTCTCCTTGTCTAGTCTTTTTCAATGCTTCTGCTGAAGAAAGTAAACCTAATTTAAACATTTTTAAATCAGCCTCACTCCAACCATCAGTTGTTGTAAGCTCTTTTAGCATCTTGTCAGCTTCCTGCCACAATGTTCTTGCAGTTGGTTTATCTTGGTCGCTATATTTACAAGCTCCCATCATGTATTTAACTCCGATTTTGTTGGTTGTTATTTTTTGGTACTTGATACACCAACCGTAAGCTCTTCTATAATTACCATCAGAAACTTCGTTGTCGATTACTTCAAACAAACTCAATTGAAATTTATCAATAAATTCTTTGTGTTCTGCAATCGTAGAACCTTCGTTGTACTTTAAATCGTACTTAATTCCTTTTGATAAGTACTTGATAGCATCCTTGTAAGCATTTTTAAATTTCTCATTATCCGTTCCAGATAATGAAATCTTGTATAAGCCTTTAGAAAGCCAAATATAAGGTAAGATGTCTTTTTTAGTTTTGTCTTTTTCTGTGTAACCAGAAGCAACTTTCGCTAATTTTTCGTAGTTAGCATCAGCGTATAGGATTTTTAAATCATCGTATGTTGGTGATTGTCCATAGCTTAATGATGCGATGAATAAAAAGCTTAGAATGGTAAGAATATTTTTCATGTTTGTTATTTTCTATTGTTAATTTCAAATACTGTGCCGAAACATCTTATTTCAAAGTTATCATTTTTTTTTGAATCAGTTATTCTACACTTTTTATAAGTAACTCCAATATTTCCTGTGCAGCAGTAGATATTTTTGTTCCAGGACCAAAGACACCAAAGACCCCCGCTTCGTACAAGAAATCATAATCTTGTCGAGGAATCACTCCTCCAGCGATGACCATAATATCATCTCTACCTAGTTTTTTTAATTCTGCAATTACTTTTGGAACCAATGTTTTATGTCCTGCAGCAAGAGAAGAAACACCTAAAATGTGAACATCATTTTCAACCGCTTGTTTTGCAGCTTCTTCAGGAGTTTGGAATAAAGGACCGATGTCAACATCAAACCCAATATCAGCAAATGAGGTTGCAATTACTTTTGCGCCTCTGTCGTGACCGTCTTGCCCCATTTTGGCAACCATTATTCTTGGTCTTCTCCCTTCTAATTTGCTAAACTTATCAGCAAGTTCTTTTGCTTTGTTAAAATCTTTATCTCCCATTGATTCTGATGAATAAACGCCGTTAATAGATCGAATAGTTGCTTGGTATCTTCCGTATTCTTTTTCTAATGCAGATGAAATTTCTCCTAAAGATGCTCTTTCTCTTGCACATCGAATTGCAATCTCAAGCAAGTTACCGTCTCCTGATTTTGCAGAAAGAGTTAATTCAGCGAGTAGATAATCAACGCTTTGTTGATTTCTATTCGATTTTAGTTGGTTAAGTCCTTCAATCTGTTGAATTCTAACGGCAGAATTATCAACCTCTAAGATATCCATTTCTGTTTCCTTCTCTAATTGAAAACGATTCACACCAACAATTATATCTTTTGCAGAATCAATTCTTGCTTGTTTTCTAGCGGCCGCTTCTTCAATTCTCATTTTAGGAAGTCCCGTCTCAATTGCTTTTGCCATTCCACCGAGTTCCTCTACTTCAGTGATTAGTTCCCAGGATTTTTCAATCAATTCTTCAGTAAGTTTTTCAACAAAATAGCTTCCTCCAAGAGGGTCGACATGTTGTGTAATGCCAATTTCTTTTTGTAGATAGATCTGCGTATTTCTTGCAATTCTTGCTGAAAAATCAGTGGGTAATGCAATTGCTTCGTCCAACGCATTTGTATGAAGTGATTGTGTTCCGCCAAGTGTTGCTGCCAATGCTTCGACACAAGTTCTTGCAACATTGTTGTACGGGTCTTGTTCTGTTAAACTCCATCCTGATGTTTGACAATGCGTTCTTAAAGCGAGTGATTTCACATTTTCCGGTTGGAATTGCTTCACTAATTTTGCCCACAAAATTCTTCCTGCACGCATTTTTGCAGCTTCGGTATAATGATTCATTCCGATTGCCCAAAAAAAGCTCAATCTTGGAGCAAATGTATCGATGTCCATTCCTGCTTTTATTCCTGCTCTCAAATATTCAAGTCCATCAGCAAGGGTATATGCTAATTCAATTGCAGCGGTTGCTCCAGCTTCCTGCATGTGGTAGCCAGATATCGAAATTGAATTAAATCGAGGCATATTACTCGCTGTATATTCAAAAATATCCGATATAATTCTCATCGATGGTAATGGCGGGTATATGTAAGTGTTTCGAACCATAAATTCTTTAAGAATGTCATTTTGGATGGTTCCAGATAATTCTTTTTGATCGACTCCTTGTTCTTCTGCTGCAACAATATAAAACGCAAGAATAGGAAGTACAGCGCCATTCATTGTCATTGAGACAGACATTTTGTCTAATGGAATTTGGTCAAAGAGAACTTTCATATCCATAATGGAGTCGATGGCAACTCCTGCTTTTCCAACATCTCCTTCTACACGAGGATGATCAGAATCATATCCTCTGTGAGTTGCTAAATCAAACGCAACGGACAATCCTTTTTGTCCTGCGGCTAAATTCCTCCTGTAGAAAGCATTCGATTCTTCTGCTGTCGAAAAACCTGCGTATTGACGTATAGTCCACGGGCGAATTGCATACATGGAGGAGTAAGGACCTCTTAAATAAGGAGCAATGCCAGAGACAAAGCCAATATGTTCTGTATTTTCTATGTCTTTCTTTTCGTAGAAAGATTGCAGGTCTATTTTTTCTGCAGTTGTTATAACTGTTTGGCTACTCTGTAATTTCTTTTCGCTAACAGTTTCAAAAGCTATATCTGAGAAGTTGACTCTTTTCATGCTGTAACGGTTTTATATTCTTTTTCTAGAATGAGAGCATCTACTCCTAAATAAGTCGACTTTAAATTCCATTCGTTGTGAGTTACTTTTAATGGAGGGTAGATGTTGACTCCAATTATGGTAGTTTTTCCTTCGTTAACGTTGTTAATTCTTAAGGCTCGTTTAGAATGAATACTATTAGTAAAGTGGCTAAGGACAGATTCGTTAAAAACTCCTCCACCTTTATCCATTTGCTGAAATTCTTTCCAAGCTTTCTTGCTTAGAATTTCTGTAATTTTTTCGATGGAATAACTTCCTCCTAGAGGATCAATGACATTGTTTAAATACGATTCTTCGCATAGAATAGAGGAGATGTTAAGCGCCATTCTTCCAGCTAATTCACTTTCTCCATTGGTTGAGAAAATATCGTAAGGGAGAATGATAACATTGTCAACACCTGCATTAATAGCAGACATTGCTTCAGTTGTTTGTCGCAACAAATTTGTATGTGGATCTTTGAGTGATTTGTTCATGTGCGTTACGACTGCACTTATGTGACAGTTATAAGAGCAAGAATGTTCTGGAGAATAAGCACGGATAATTTTTGACCATAATTGCTTCAATGCTCTCAGTTTTGTAGTTTCGAGAAAGTAATTACTTCCCATTCCAATATTGAAGGTGATGCAAGCGGATGCTTCGTCAATTGAGAATCCGTTCTCCATTAATTTTACAATATATTCATGAGCTGTACTTAGAGAGAATGCTAATTCTTGCCAAGCGTTTGCTCCCAGTTGTTGAGTTTTAAAACCATTGACCGCGCAAAATCGCTGTTGCTTTTCTTTAAAGTTCTTCACTAATTCATCGATGTCTCCTAATTGAAAATTATCCGAATGAAAATCAATGTTGTATTGAATGTTCGGTTCTTTTTTGAGGACAGTAAACAATGCGTCGAATTCATTTTTAGATTGAATAACAAATTGCGTTTGAATGTGTTCAAATTGAATTTCTTTCAATACTTCTATCCAGTTTACATCTTGTTTTTCGGCCTTGAAAATAAGTAAATCAGCTCCTATGTTAAGGGTATTTAATGCTTGTTTATTAGCAGAACTTTCATTTTCAATCAAAATCAATTTTCCATTGTTGAAGTTGTTGTTGGGTTTATTCATCCCCCGTTTGTTCGGGAAATTACCAGGAAGTTCGGTTTCTTTAACGGCATCTTCATTGTGATAATAGCTAGAGAAATCGATGTCTTCGATTTCGTCAGTTACATATAACAGCGCGGGATCTTTCCCTTTTAAATCAGCTTCTATCTTTGAAGCCCATTCCTCTTTTGTTACTTTTTCAAATTCGTTGAAAAAATCAGTCATTTTCAGTCGTTTTCAATTCGTTACTTTTTGGAAGTTTCTTAGTGATGTACAAATAAACAACCGTTGATATCATTACAGTTAATACAGGGGCAAGTGGAACTCCTGCAACTGGGATTGCATAGATGACTAAGAAGATACCACCTGTTAAAATCATAGTTAAAGGTTTTTTAAAAGCGAAACCAAGCGTCGAAAACACACCTTTTTCGTAACGTTCTAAAGAAAAATCATAAAATGAAAATCCAAAGAAGAATGCAGATAGAATCCAATAAACGTAAACATCTATGAATCCAAGTCCAAAGATTTTGGAGAATAACCAATAGATCCCCATAAATCCAAATTCTAAAACCAATGCTAAGATGACAACAAAAACCATTCTGATGATGTCGTTGACAAACCGGATTAATCCACCTTTAAATTCAGTTCCCGTCAAGCGGTTGTCTAATTTTTCTCCTAAATAAGTATTGAAAGGAGAAAGAGCTGTCAGAACAATAAATATATATAATTGTTCAAAAAGAGAATCAATAATTCCAAATGCTTTGTGAATTCCGGTGTTAACATATCCAGCAGCCCAATCTAGCCAAGAATAATCGCTGTGTAAATTAACGGCTTCGTCTGCGCCAGTTAACCCACCTCTAAACCATATAAACAGTAAGGTGATGATTGTGCCAGGTATAAAATAAAGGAGGTAATTTCCCTTAAGAAGTAACTCTACCGTTTTTACTATTCCTGTGATATGATACTTAATTGAATTCATTGTTCGAAGATACAGAAAATCCTATTCTTATGAATAATAATTGTGGAAGATATTAGAAGAATATTTTCTTAATGAGAAGGTAAAAGCCAGCATAGAATATGGCAATATTCATTGCAAGTTGAACTTTTGATGTATAACCTTGATTTCTCCAGTACAACCAGTTAAGGGATCCGAATATTATTGCGGGAAGAATAGGATAAAGAAAAATAGAAGGCATTTTACTTGCCGATTAAGATATTTAAACTTTTTGGAACAACATTCACAACGAGGTCTTTCTTGACGTTAAACGGCTCACCATCATAATGTGCTAGCCTTTCGGATAAATGAATTTTTGCTTTCTTAAAAGACAAGGTTTCTGTAAACCGAGATTTATCACTTGTCTTTCTGAAAAAACGAAAAATGAGCGACGGTGCTGACCAGATAGAGAATGGTTTTAAAATACACATTTCTAATTTCCCATCGGTTACATCTGATTTCGGAGAAATAGAAAATCCATTTCCAAACTGTGAAGAGTTGGCAACTGTTAGCATAACAACAGGCAGTGTTTTTACCTTTCCATCAATGTCAATTGACACGTTGATTGGGTTAAATTTAAAAAACTCCTTGAATATTAAATAAACGTATCCTCTCAATCCTCTTCGGGTGTGAGTGTCAAATTTTTTGGCAATAAGAGCATCAAATCCATAACCTGCAACACCCAAAAATGCTTTGTCATTTACTTTTACGGTATCCATTTTAATGGCATTATGCTCATTGATGCATTTAATTGCATCAGCAATGTTCATTGGGATTTTAAGATGCCTTGCCAATCCATTTCCAGAACCAGCAGGTAATATTGCTAATTTTGTATCAGAACCAATCAAAGCTGTTCCGACTTCATGGACAGAACCATCTCCACCGACAGCACAAACAATATCAAAACCTTCTTTAATAGCTTGTTTTGTAATAATTTTCCCGTGCAATTTATATTCCGTGTAAGTAATTTCGTAATCAAATAAAGAAAGATCAAGATTTTCTTCAATCAATGCAGGGATAAGGTTTTTGCGACCTACACCAGACTTAGGGTTAATTATGAAGAGAATTTTCTGTTTCATTCTACTACTGTTTTGTTAAGGTTTAAGTCTCTGTTGTAGGTTTGTAAAATAGCTTTTACCCTATCTTCGTTCCTTCTCACTTCTTTTTTGTAATAAGCAAGAGAATCAACAGGTGTTATTACCTTGGTTGTGAAATCATGCAAAAATCGTGCCTTTCCATTAATGATTGTCGTCATGTGATTTCCTGTGTAATAATAGTAAGAACCACTGAGATAGCCAAGAGATTCTCTGTCATTATTTTGATAAAATGAATTGCCAAAAGCATAATAGCTTGTTTCAATGTTGAGTAAATCTAAGATAGTTGGTAGTATATCAAGTTGTTGAAAGATTTCATTTTTCCTTTCTGCTTTAATTTTTCCGCTAGGATGGTAAAACAATATTGGAATTCTGTAAAGGTGAGTTCTAACGTTGTATTGCTTAGTTGTGGAAGCGGGCGTGTGATCTGCTACAATAACAAAAAGAGTGTTGTTGAACCAAGGTTGTTCCTTTGCTTCTTTGAAAAATTCTTTCAAGGAATAGTCTGCATAATTGATAGATGCACATATTTTTTGAGGTCCTTTTTTTACTTTATCACGCATGTGCTCAGGAATAAAGTAGGGGTGATGAGAGGATAGTGTAAATAACGTTGAAAAGAAAGGTTCTTCCATTTTAGACATTTTTTTAGCAGTCCAAGGATTAAAGTATTCATCTAAAATACCCCAGGTCATGTCGGAGTGGTCTTCGTTGTCGTATTCCGTTCTTCCAAAGTAATTATCGAATCCACATAATTGAGCGAATCCATCAAAACGCATAGAACCATTCGTAGCACCATGATAGAAAGCAGATTCATAACCATGTTTTGCTAAAATGTTTGGGAGCGTATTGATTTTGTTGTCCCCAAATGGAGAAGATATGTATGGGTTTTCCATTAGTGTCGGCATGGAAGCAATAATTGCAGGGACAGCTTCAATTGATTTTTTGCCATTCGCAAATCCATAGTTGAAGGTTAATGATTGATCGATTAGTGAATCTAAAAAAGGAGTGTAACTTTCCCCGTTGTTGTATGCGCCAATAAATTCAATTCCAAACCCTTCCAGCATGATGATCATGACGTTAGTGCCGTCAGGTAAAATATTTTGTGGAACAGATGTTTTAATTGGGGAGAATAATTTTGCGCATTCTTCATCGCTAAAGTAGCTTAGCGATTCTAAATTCCCTTGGTCAATTGTTTTGATAATTGTGAATGGCGTTGTTAAAACGAGGCCTGTGTTCTTGCCTTTTGTAAAGTTGGAAGCTTCGATGATTCCTGTTGGTTTTAAAGCAAATCCTCCTCTGCTAATTACAATTAAAACAGGCAGTAGAATAAGTAAAGCGATGCTGTTTTTCCTGTAGAATAAAGCAGGTTTAGTCTTAAACGTAACGAACGTGGGTTGAGTTTTTCGATAGAGAAATTCGCTAAAGGCAATGAGCAGAATTAAGAAAACAAAAAGATACCAAAAATCAGAAATAAATGTGGATATTAGTTGATTCACATCATTTCCAGCACTTGCCATTGAGAACAAGTCAAATGTTGATCTTTTGCTTGTATAATTGAAGTACTCAACATCAAGAAGGTTTAACGCAATTAATATTCCGTTTGTTATATGAAATAAGATCTTAAAAAAAACTTTGTGTAATTTGTATTCTCGGATAGGAACTGGGAGAAGAAAGAGTGTGTAGTAAGGAAAAAAAAACAATCCAACGGTTATCATGTCAAACCAAAGACCCAAGCCAAAATCAATAATTGAAACGTCATTAAAAGCGTTTGAATTGAAAAGTAAAAAGATAATTCTCGTTATGAATAACATCAAAACAGCAATCCCTAGTCTTTTTAAAAGAACGATAACATGACCTGGGATGAGTTGCATTAATTTTTTCATAAAAATCAAAAGTAGAAAATTATAGTCAGAATTAATTTATCTTTGCTAGAAACAATTTCAAAAGATGAAGCAAACAATTTTTCTATTGGTATTTATTCTTTCATTAGGTGCGTCAGCGCAAAAGGTGAAGTCGCATAAAATTTATAATTCAAAAGGAAAGAAAGTAAGTTTTAAAAAGCTGTCAAAAGATGTGCAGAATACAGAATTTGTCTTTTTCGGAGAGTATCACGACAATCCGATTTCACACTGGTTGCAACTAGAGGTCCTTACTGTAATGCATCAAAAATACGGTTCAGATTTACAGTTAGGATTTGAAATGTTTGAACAGGATCAGCAAGAGATATTGAATAAATACATCACAAAGAAAATCAATACCAAAGAGTTTGAAAAAGAAATGAGGTTGTGGCCAAATCACAAGACAGATTATAAACCTTTACTGGGATTTGCAATTGAGAATGAATTAGATTGTATCGCAAGTAATATCCCAAGAAGGTATGCGTCACTTCTTTTTAAGAAAGGAAGAGATACACTGTATACTTTGTCAGATGCGGAGAAGAGTTGGATTTGTCCCTTAGATTTTAAAATAGACACAACTCTTTCTCAATATGCTTCCATTTCTAAAATGGCAGTTCACATGGAAGGAATGTCTGGAGCTGATCTAATGGAAGCACAAGCGATAAAAGATGCGACAATGGCGTACTTTATATTAAAGAATAGGAAAGAAAATAGTGTTGTATTACATATGAATGGTGCTTTTCATTCAGACTTTTATCAAGGAATAATGTGGTACATTCAACAAGAAAAGCCCAATGCTAAAATAATTACCATTTCAACAGTGAGTCAATCAAATGTGTTTAAACTGGAGAAAGAAAATAAAGGTCGAGCAGATTATATTATCTGTGTTGACGAAGACATGACAAGTACACACTAAAACTTATTTATGAAGTTACTTTTTATTATTTGCATTTTGATGTTGACTTCTTTGCAAGTCATAGGGCAAGAGAATGAGTCATCGACTAGTACATCCGTATTTGTTAATACAAATTGGTCAAAAACGTCGAGAAAATTAATTGTAAATGATGGTTTATTTGGAGATTCTCTTGGAGAAAGAGCCAAAGAGACTAGTCTGAATCTTTGGTCTTTTGGTCTTGGGTTTAGAAGTGAAATCACAAAGAATATCATGTGGGAAGGTGGAGTTTCTTTTCAGCAGAATGGGGAGCAATATTCTTTTGAGCAGGTAGATAGTTCTTACCAATATGAATCTAAATATAATTATATTTCACTTCCTATCAAAGTTTATTATAAGTATGGTAAGGCACTTCGAGTAATCGGAGGTTTAGGGATTGTTCCGCAAATGTTTGTGAAATTTCATCAAAAAAGAAGTTGGACAGACTCTAATAGTATTGAAGGGAGTGAAGAGATTAAAACAACAGTAGGTTATAACTCATTTGTTATCAGTTCTGTTTTTAACCTAGGAGTTGAGTTAGATTTCTCGGACAGAGTCACTTTGTTTTTTATTCCTGAATATAAAGTTCAATTGACATCGAGTTATTTAAAGACCAACTCTTACAAACATTATGGAAGATCAATTGGGATTAATATGGGGCTGTCTTTTAAATTGTAAGCATGAAAATTAAAGAAATAACGGATTATTTAGAATCATTAGCACCTCTTTCTAGTCAAGAGAGTTATGATAATTGCGGGTTAATTGTAGGAGACTCCAATACAGAATTTAAAAAAGCACTCATTAGTTTGGATTGCATAGAAGCAACAGTCGATGAAGCTATAGAACATAATTGCAACCTAATTATTGCTCATCATCCAATTGTTTTTTCTGGAATTAAGAAGTTGAACGGTTCTAATTATATCGAGAGAACAGTTATCAAAGCAATTAAGAATGATATAGCCATTTATGCTATCCACACCAATCTTGATAATTATCAATATGGAGTAAACGATGAAATTGCAACAAGATTAGGATTGAAGAATGTAAGAATTCTTTCTCCTAAGAAGAATGTACTAACGAAATTGGTCTGTTTTGTTCCTTACAACAGCAAGAATATTGTATTAGATTCAATGTTTAGTGCTGGAGCAGGAAGAATTGGCAACTACGAACAATGCAGCTTTCAAACAGAAGGGCAAGGTAGTTTTTTGCCTAATGAGAATGCAAATCCAATAGAAGGTAAGAAAGGAGAATTGTCTGTGGTCAATGAATTGAGAATAGAAGTATTGGTTTCTGATCATATCCTCCCAAAAGTGGTTGAAGCGATGAAGCAGTCACACCCTTACGAAGAGGTTGCGTATGAAATGTATGCGATTCAAAATGAAAACCAACACGAAGGTTCAGGAATGATAGGAGAACTTGAAACGGCAATGAGCACGATGGAGTTTTTAGCTTTTGTGAAAGATAAATTTAAGTGCGGTAGCATTAGATATACTAAAATCATTAATCATTCTGTTAAAAAAGTCGCTTTTTGTGGAGGAGCAGGAAGTTTTTTATTAAATAATGCAAAAAAACAGCAAGCGGACATATATATCAGTGGTGACTTCAAATATCATGAGTTTTTTGATGCTGAAAATGACATTATTATCGCCGATATCGGACATTTTGAGAGCGAACAATTTACATCTAATAGAATTGAGCGTATTTTGACGGAAAAATTTGCTAAATTTGCAGTTCGTTTAACGGAGGTGAATACAAACCCAATAAATTATTTTTAGGATGGCAAAAACTGCAACTAAAAAAGAACAAACTGTAGCTGAAAAGCTAGATAGTTTATATGCTTTACAATTAATTGATTCTGAGATAGATAGAATTAAGACTGTTCGTGGTGAATTGCCATTGGAGGTACAGGATTTAGAAGATGAAGTGGCTGGTCTTGATAATCGCATTGAAAAAATGCAAGAAGAAATCAAAGAGTTAGAAACTGAAATTTCTGATCGTAAGAATTCTTCTAAAGATGCTGCTGCTGCAATTGTAAAATACAAAAAGCAACAAACTAACGTTCGTAACAATAGAGAATACGATTCTATTTCTAAGGAAATTGAATATCAAGAATTAGAAATTCAATTGAATGATAAAAGAACCAAAGAGTTCAAGTTCAAAATTGAAAGTAAACAAGAAATTCTTGACACGTCAGTAGAGAAAAGAAAATTAAGAGCGGAAGATTTAGCAACTAAGAAATCTGAATTAGATGAAATTATTGCTGAAACTCAAGCGCAAGAAGAAAAATTAGAAAAGAAGTCTAAATCTGCTTTAAAGAAGTTAGAATCACGTTTAGGGAATGCATACACACGTTTAAGATCAAGCGCTAAGAATGGTCTTGCTGTTGTTCAGGTTGATAGACATGCTTGTGGAGGTTGTTTTAACAAGATTCCAATTCAACGTCAGATTGACATTCAAGCAAAGAAAAAAGTAATCGTTTGTGAGCACTGTGGAAGAGTATTAGTTCCAGGTGAAGCAGAAGACTAAAGATTAATAACTGCATTTTAAAAACCGTTTTTGGTCATCGAGCGAAGTCGAGATGCCAGAAACGGTTTTTTTTATTTTTACAAACATGAAATTTTCTGACTACAACATTTCTCAAGAAATAAAGGATCAATTGGAAATCTTAGGTCTAAACAAACCAACAGATATCCAATACAAAGCCATCAAACATATTTTGGATGGGGAAGATGTGATGGCAATTGCGCAAACAGGTACGGGAAAAACAGCTGCCTTTGCAATTCCAACAATCAATATTTTACAGAAGAAGAGTAGAAGTAAATACGGAAAAGGAAGTATTCGGTGTCTTGTGATGGTTCCAACAAGAGAGTTGGCAAAACAAATAGCAACAGTTTACCGAGAGATTGGTAAAAAAACGAATGTTAAGGTTTTTGGATTGTTTGGAGGGGTAGAACAAGAGCAACAAATCGCAACCTTGAATAACGGCATTGATGTACTTGTGACAACTCCAGGAAGGATGTTCGATTTAATCTCTCAAGGAGCAATCGATTTGTCAGGACTAAAGTTTTTGATTCTTGACGAAGCAGACCTGATGTTGGACCTTGGTTTTACAAAAGACATCAAGGATGTCATGCGTTTTATCCCACAGAAAAGACAAACTTTATTTTTTTCTGCTACGATTTCTAAAAAGATTAAAAAATTGGCTTACGATGTCGTTCGAAATGCAATTAGAATTCAAATCTCTCCCAAAAATCCAGTTGCAAAAACGATAACTCATATCATTGTCGATGTTGAGATGGATGATAAGCGTTTCTTTTTAGAAAATATCATCAAAGAGAATGAAGATCAGAAAATGATTGTGTTTGTGAGAACAAAAGTAAGAGTAGAAAGAGTCGTTGCTGCAATGGAAAGAGTTTCTATTCATTCTGAAGCCCTGC
>JAJRQP010000305.1 GCA_024280195.1 Bacteroidota bacterium
TATAGTTTTATTCAACCTGCTTTAAAGGGAGAAGATATCGGTTTAATGTCTGATGCTGGTTGTCCAGGTGTTGCCGACCCTGGAGGAGCAATCGTTAATCTTGCACACGATAAAGGTATTAAAGTGAATCCTTTTGTCGGACCATCTTCTATTTTGTTAACATTGATGGGAAGCGGATTTTCTGGACAGAACTTTACCTTTCATGGATATTTACCTAAAGAAAGAAAAGCTAGAATTAGTTCATTAAAAAGGTATGAATCAGACACACGTAAAACAAGAATGACGCATCTTTTTATGGATACACCATATCGTAATATGAACGTTTTAGATGATTTACTCAACGCTTTAGCTGATCCAACAATGTTATGCATTGCTAGTAATCTTACCTTACCTAGTCAAGATATTCGTTCTATGACGATTAAAGAGTGGAGAACAAAGGCTTATGATTTATCAAAGAAACCTGCAATGTTTGCGATTGGAACGAACGTTTAAGTTGAATCTTGTTAGAATTATGGATTGTGATGCTTATTGGGTGTTAGAATTATGGATTATTAAAGTCTAACAAAATGTCAATTTCAATAATTAATAATCCTAACAGATTCCGAATTCCGGCTTCCTACTTCATTCCTCTACGTTTTTTTATTGCTTCGTAAGAATCTTGTATTTGCTGAAATTTTTCTTTTGCACCTTTCTGATATTGTTCTCCCATCTGAGCCACTTTATCGGGGTGAAACTTAATGGCCATTTTTCTGTAAGCTTTTTTCACCTCATCATCACTTGCAGAAGTTGTGATTCCAAGAACGGTGTAATCAGAGTCAACATTTCTGTAGAACATATTCTTGACACTTTCAAAATCTATGGAAGAAATCCCTAGCATGTCAGAAATTTGCTGAATGGCTTTTATTTCTGAAGGAGAAACATCACCATCTGCTTTGGCAATTCCAAAAAGATAATGCAACAATTGTGTTCGAACAGCAGGTTGCACTCTCATCTGAATGTCGCGACAAATCTTTTGCAATGGAATGTCTCCAGAATCTAAAAACTGCTTGAGTACTTGTAAATGCCGTCCAGAAAACTGAGGACCAAATTGCTGATTAAAAAACGATTTTACATAATCTAATTCCGATTTTAACACTTTTCCATCAGCCTTCATAACAACAGCAGAAAGTGCCATCAACATGGTTGGGAAATCATTGGTGTTAGACTGTTGTTGATAATACTGAAACAAATCTTCAGGAGAAAACTGACGGCCCTGTCGGTGTGCTCCCGCTTTTGCTTTAGACATCACGTTTTGGTAATTCTCTACAAAAGAACCAATCATGAATCCAAAGATTCCTCCCATTATACTCCTACCAAAAAGAAAAAAACCTCCTACGGCAAATATCCACTTTATCAAAATTCAATTATTGTAAAAAGTCGCACTGAAAATCAGTGCGACTTTTTGATTTATTCTAAAGTATTAAACTTTTTCTATACTACGTTCAATAAATTTATTCAACGCTTCTCCTTTTAACAAACCTTGTGACAATAGCGCAATATCTGTTAACTGTTTAATTTTCGACTTCTTAGATTTTTCTGTTTTTGTTTCCAAAATCTCTTGAATCTTTGCGTGATTACCATTCACCATCAAATTATGCATGTCAGGAAATGCTCCCATGAAGCCTCCGCCTCCCATTTTCTGTTGCTCCATCATTCTTCTAATGAATTCTGGTTGCGTAATAATAATTGGCGCATCATCAGCATTCATACTTTCAAACTGAACAGTGAATTTTTCTTTATTCACTGATGCTTCAAACAAAGGTTTCAATGCTTCTTCGTCTTCTTTCGACAATTTAGAAGGAATCTCTTCGTCTTTTTGAATCAACTTATCCAAAGTATCAGCATCGACTCTCGCAAAGGCAATATTATCATACGATTGCTCTAATTTAGCAATCCAGTGAGAAGTCAGTGGACTGTTTAATTCAATCACATCGTAGCCCCTATCTTTCGCTTTCTTTACGAAACCATATTGCTCTTCAGTATTGTTGGTGTATAAGAAAACAACCTTATCGTTTTTGTCTTTTTGCAAGGTCTCCACTTTCTCTTTGTACTCATCGATTGAGAAAAAATCTCCATCCGTATTTTTGAGCAATGAGAATGATTTTGCTTTCTCTGAAAACTTATCATCAGACAGTGTTCCGTACTGAACGAATACTTTTAAGTCTTCCCATTTACTTTCAAAGTCTTTGCGATCATTCTTGTACATAGAAGCCAACTTATCTGCAACCTTTTTAGTAATGTGCGAAGAAATTTTCTTCACATTGCTATCACTTTGCAGGTAAGAACGAGAAACATTCAATGGAATGTCCGGAGAATCAATCACACCATGAAGCAGTGTCAAAAACTCAGGAACAATCTGCTCTACGTTATCAGTAATAAAAACTTGGTTTGAATAAAGATTGATTTTATTTCGCTGAACTTCTACATTCTCCGCAATTTTAGGAAAGTACAAAATCCCTGTCAAATTGAAAGGGTAATCAACGTTTAAATGGATGTTGAATAATGGTGCTTCCATTGTTGCTGGATACAATTCTCTGTAAAACGCATTGTATTCATCATCCGATAAATCAGCTGGTTTCTTTGTCCAAGCTGGAGCTACATTATTCACCTGATTAGGAACGTCAATGGCAACTCTTTTTACCTTATCATTCTCATCCTTCTCTCCTTTCGGATCGTCTATGTATTCTGTTGTAGTTCCAAAAA
>JAJRQP010000306.1 GCA_024280195.1 Bacteroidota bacterium
AAGGACTTGATTTGTTCTTAAAGACAATCCAAAATCAATCATATTAACAGTAAAAGAATCTTCTTTTTTCTCTATGAGAATATTGCTGGGTTTGATATCGCAATGAACGATGTCTTGCTTTTCAAGAATATCAAAAAGTGTTTGCATCTTTTCCATTAATTGACAAACAAATGGAAGTTTTTCTCTTCTTTTTAGAGAATTCCAATACTCATCGACTGTTTTTCCAAGCTTATAATCAAGAAGGAGGAAAATTTCATCAGGGTGTTCTTCCAACTTCAAAACTTTTGGCAATCCAATTTCATCAAAAGAAAAACTCGCTTCTGCAATCAAACGTTCATGTATGTGCTGCTTATTCTCGTCTTTAATAATGTTCTTTAGAACGGCTTTCTGTTTCGTTTCTCGATGCTCCACTAAATAAGTTATTCCAAACTTCCTTCTCTTTTGAGAGCCTAGAGTTTTAATTATTTTGTATTCTTCTGAGATTAGCACCTTCCAAATTAATAAAAACAATTGACTGAATCATAAAAAAGCTATATTCGTGTATGAGTTTTTTGATTGCAGATAGTGGTGGAACAAAAACAGATTGGTGCATCGCGCATCCTAATGGAGAGAATGAATATTTTTCTACTGAAAGTTATCATCCTTTAAATTGGAACAAAGAATTTTTTCAACGTGCACAGTTATTCTGGGCTAAATATCCTATTCACGAACTTAAAATGCACTTCTTCGGAGCAGGTTGTTTTGCGGATAAAAATGCTAAAGAATTATCCTCCTTTTTTCAACGAATAGGTTTTAAAAACACAAAAATCCTTTCGGATTTGCATGGAGCAGCATATGCTACTATTGGTTCAAGAAATGGAGATGTTGCAATTTTAGGAACTGGTTCTGTTGCCTTTTCTTGGGAGAATGAGCAAGTCACGAATTTAAATGGAGGCAAAGGTTTTTTACTCGGCGATCAAGGAAGTGCTTATTATTTTGGAAAACTCGTATTGACTGCCTGGGCAGACGACAAACTTAATTCTTTTCAAAGAAAACATTTAGAAGAGTTAGTGAGCCCCTCAAATATCTCATTGAAAGAAAGATTTAAAGTGGCAGATATTGCTCAAAAGTTAGCAGAATTGAATGAGGAGTTTGAAAGTTATCATATTGATAATTTGAGAGCTTTTGTTGTGACTGATTTGCCTAGTTTTGAGAGTGACACCTTACATGTTGTCGGAAGTTATGGCTATCATAATAGAGAATTGTTACGGAGAATTTTAGATTCAATTGATATTAAACTAGAAGTGATTGTTGAAAAACCAATAACAGCTCTCGTTGAGCAAAACACACTTTTCGTTGAGTAAATCTTAATTCTCACCGAGTATTTAATAGTTTAACTTGATGAAACGATTGTTCATCTAGAAATACTTTCCATTGGTAGAAAAAATGAAAAACATCCAAAGATTATCACGAACTTGCATAGGTAAAACATGCTTAAATGGAAGTACTAACACGAGAATCTTCGGCACAAACTCCGATTATAAATTTTGATCCAACTAGTGGGATAATGGTAATTAAGGGAAGAGCAATTCCTGATGATACAGATGATTTCTGGATGCCAATTTTAAGCTGGTTTGAGTCTTATATGTTGTCTCCAAATGAGCAAACAGTATTTAAAGTAAATCTTGAATATTTCAATATTTCTTCTTCCAAAAGAATTTTATTCTTACTCTATAAACTAAACGAATTATCTGACAAAGGATTTGACGTTCATGTTGATTGGGAATACAGAACAGAAGATGAAGATATGTATGAGGTTGGACAAGATTATGCTTACATGGTCAAAGTACCATTTCACTTTGTTGAGCTTACAGAACCAGAATTTGCAATGGTTTAAACATAATAAACTAGAAATGAATTAGCGTCCTCTCCTTAAGGACGCTTTTTTTATGCCTAATAACAAAGACTTATCAGGCATTTCTGTTATTTTTGTCAAAAAAAAGTGAGATTAGTTAAAGACGTTCCCCACGATAGGTATAAAATTCAAATATTTCAATACAATGGAAAGTACATCCTTAAGATTGAATTGGGGCAATTTGAACAAACTTATAAAATTGGAGAGACAGATGTTTACGGAGTAGAGGAGGTCGAAAACATGATTACGGAAGAATTGTTGACCAACACATTACAACGATTTGTTTCTATGAGAACAGAATGGCTAGAAGCATTTAAACAAAAGAACATAAAGAAATGAGCATGAAATTATTTATTGTATTAATCGGAATAGCAACACTTGTAGCATCTTGTAATTCTGCAGAAAAGAAAGATAAAAAAGAAACAACTACGAATGTTGAATCTCAAAATAGTGGTGATTTAAAAATTGCTTACTACAATTTAGACTCGTTGAAAACGATGTATACTTATTACAAAGAACAAGATTCAATGCTTGTTGTGAAAGGGAAATCATTTCAGTCAGAATTATCTCGAAGAGAAAAGTCATTACAAGGATACATTTCTAGTAAAGATGCACAAGCTCAGCAAGGTCTTTTAAGTCAGAATGACATCGCAGTAATCCAACAGACAATTCAGCAAAAGCAAAATGCGTTGATGACTTATCAGCAAAATGAAGGCGGAAAATTGGAAAATGAAACAATGAATATCCTGGAAACAATTGGTAATCGATTAGATACTTACGGAAAGAAATTCAGCGAAGAGAATGGAATTGATATACTAATGGTTTATTCTAAAGGCGGACAAATCAATTACATCAGTTCAGCAATGGATGTTACGGAAAGTTTTACGAATTTTTTAAATGAGCAATCGTCTGATTTAGAGGTTGATTCAACAGAAGAGTAATGTTAGTAGCAGAACAAAAAAAGAATTCCAACATTGCAGAATATATTCTGTATATGTATCAAATAGAAGATGTAATTCGTGCCTACAAGCTAGATTTAGATGCTATTATGGAGAATTATGTAAAACCACAATTGCCAGACGAATCGTTTTTGTCCCAATATAGAAAATGGTACAACTCATTGATTCTGCAAATGCGTAGTGAGAAAATTGAGAAAAAAGGGCATCTTCTTTCTATACAGGAGGTGTTGGTAGAACTGTCTTATTTGCACAATACATTGCTGAACTTAACGGATAATGATAAGTACAAAGATATTTTTGGTGTTGCAGGTCCTCATATTGAAGAATTTCGTCTAAAATCTGATTTGAAAGATAAAAATGCCATCGAAATTGCATTCAATGCTTTGTACATGAAATTATTACTTCGCTTGCAAAAGAAAGAAATCAGTCCAGCTTCTGAAGAAGCATTCGATTCTATGAGAGTAATGCTTGCGTTTTTGAGTCGCTCGTACGTGCAAATGAAAAAAGGAGATTTGGATTTCTTGAATAATTAAAAAATCTTTCCAGGATTCAATATTCCTTTTGGATCAAAAACGTGCTTGATAGATTTCATTAATTCTAATGAAGTTTCGCTGAATACAACATCCATGTATTGCTTCTGAACCAATCCAATTCCATGTTCTCCAGAAATAGTACCTCCTAATTTTGCAACTTCTACAAATAATTCTCGAATAGCAATGGATAATTCATTGTTCCATTTGTCTTCGGACAATTCTCCCTTAATAATGTTGATGTGCAAGTTCCCATCCCCAGCATGTCCATAACAGACAGACTTAAAACCAAATTCATCACCGATTCTTTTAACATGATGCAATAATTGTGGTAACTGAAAA
>JAJRQP010000307.1 GCA_024280195.1 Bacteroidota bacterium
GCAAAACCATTCTTAGAGCAAATGGCGCAAATAAGTCAGAGGTTGACAAAAAAACGTTTTGGTAATACCATTCAAATGTATGCTCCGATGTACTTGAGCAATGAATGCCAAAATATTTGTACTTACTGTGGATTCAGTCTGACGAATAAAATTCCTCGAAGAACATTAACTGACGCTGAAATAATCAAAGAAGTTGAATTCTTAAAGAAAAAAGGATACGACCATATTCTCTTGGTTACGGGAGAAGCCAATAAAACAGTTGGCGTTGATTACATAAAGAACGCGATTAAAGTCGTGAAACCTTATTTCTCTAACATTTCGATAGAGGTTCAACCCTTAGAGCAAGATGAATACGAATCATTAATTGCAGAAGGCTTGTATGCTGTTCTTGTCTATCAAGAAACCTACCATCGGGAAGAATACAAAAAACATCATCCTAAAGGAAAGAAATCTAATTTTGATTACCGACTGGATACTCCAGACAGATTAGGAGAAGCTGGAATTCACAAAATTGGTCTTGGTGCTTTGTTTGGCTTAGAAGACTGGCGAGCAGATTCTTTCTTCACGGCCTTGCATCTTAAATATTTACAGAAAAATTACTGGAAAACGAAGTACTCTATTTCATTTCCGAGGTTGCGACCGCATACTGGAGGTCTAGAGCCTAAGGTTGAAATGACGGATGCAGACTTGGTGCAATTAATTTGTGCATACAGAATGCTAGACGAAGATTTAGAGCTGTCCATTTCAACGAGAGAAAGCGAAGTTTTTAGAAATAACATCGTGAAGTTTGGAGCAACGACTCTTTCTGCAGAATCCAAAACCAAT
Source organism: Bacteroidota bacterium (assembly GCA_024280195.1). Classification (GTDB taxonomy): domain Bacteria; phylum Bacteroidota; class Bacteroidia; order Flavobacteriales_D; family Crocinitomicaceae; genus UBA4466. Next base: position 826 of record JAJRQP010000307.1, read on the forward strand.
CCTGGAGGTTACGTTGTAGAACGCCAATCATTGGAGCAATTTGAAATTTCTGACGAAAGAACAACGGAAGATATTGCAACAATGCTGAAAGAACAGAACTTAGAAGTTGTCTGGAAAGATTGGCAAAACTGGTAGAATTCTGATCTTTAAATAGAACTTTTTTCAAGTAGCGAAGCGGTCTAGTAGTTGAAATGTCAAGTAGTCGAATAACTGGCATCTTTTTTGCTTTCTCCTAACCAATAAAAAACATTACTATGAAAAAAAGTTACTTCCTCATCGCATCTTTTCTCTTAATATTTGTATCGATTTCTTTCGGGCAAAACAGAGAAGCATTCAAAAAGAATTACCAACCAATAAGAACAGAATTGCAAAACTGGGACCCTATTAGAGGGGATTGGTTAGCGAATAGTATTGAAGCATCTTCTTTCAATGAGACCATTCCGGATCGACCTTTTCCAGAGAATTTCACACCGAATCAGATGATGCGAATGGTTCCTTCTACAACAAGAACAAGAATCATTAACCAAGCGAATCAGGTTGCTCCAGACGAGAGAAATATTCAGCAATGGAATAATGTGAGGAGATTTTCTCGAGTATCTAATTGCAATACAACGGCAAGAGCAAGAAGTGGTCGTTCTTACGGCGATCCTCATTTAGTTTCTTTTGATGGAGAACGCTTTTCTTTCCAAACAGTTGGAGAATTTGTGATGACGAAGTCTAACTCCCAAAATATGGAAGTGCAAGTTCGACAAAGAGCACAAGGAGATGATTTTTCACTAAACTCTGCAGTCGCAATGAATGTAGGAGGTGATCGTTTGGCAATTTACTCGAAAGATTATCCAGATGCAGATTATTCTACACCAGTAAGATTGAATGGTTTGTCTTTGCAGTTACAAGGGAGCACTTATTTCTTACCACATGGCGGAACAATTAGAAAATCTGGTCGTGATTATACCGTTCATTTTCCATCAGGAGAAGTAGTAACTGTTGATATGAGAAGAGATTTTATGAATGTGAACGTACAAGTTGCACCATGTGAAGTTGATGATTACAGAGGGCTTTTAGGGAATGCAAATGGAGTTCGAAGCGATGATTTTAACGTTCGTGGAATGGTTGCTCCACCAATGGCAGGTTTCGGACGAAATGATTCTGATTATTTTAAAAGAGAACGCCAAGCATTCTTAGCAAAAGATTATGCGGATGCTCATCGAGTAACGCAAGCAACTTCTTTATTCGATTACAGAATCGGAACATCGACTATGTATTATACAGATCGTTCTTATCCTCGTGTTTATAGAGATTTTTCTGGATTATCTCAAAGACAGCGTGATAGAGCGAGAAGAACTTGCGAAACTGCAGGAGTTAGGGGAGCAGATATGAATGGATGTATTTTTGACAATGCTTACTTAAATATTGGTCCAAGTAGAAAACCTGTTGTTGCTGATCCAACTCAAGGTACTGTCTTAAGACCGATTACGAGACCAATACCAAATGTTAATCCTAATCCTCCAAGACCACCAAAACCAACACCTCGAACCATTGAACGTAAAGAGGACCTTAATTCTGGAAGAAATGGATCTAATTCTAATGGAGGGGCGCAAGCAACTTCTCAGAAGCCAAATTCGGGTACAGTAACTAGAACAGACAAAGGAACAACTTCTCGTCCGCAATCAAGACCGACTACAACCTCAAGACCAGTTAGAACAAGTCCACGCCCTGTTGTGACACCAAGGCCAAGACCAACGTCTAGACCTCGTCCGACTTCTCGTCCACCGGTACGAACTGCTCCAAGACCTACGTCAAGACCAACGCCGAAACCTAGTCCAAGGCCAACTCCATCAAGAAAACCTGCTGGACGAACAATTGGAGGTAGATAACTTATTAAAAGAGCTGATTATTTAATCAGCTCTTTTTTTATCTTCGAACCATGGTTGAAGTTAAGCAAATTCACAAAGAAGAAATTTTTATTGTCAATGATTTGGCGCATCAAATTTGGCCAATTACATTCAAGGATATATTGTCTAAAGAACAAATTGATTACATGCTTGATTGGATGTACAATGTGAATACTCTTCAAGAGCAAGTTCAAACAGGTATTCTTTATTATTTATTGACAGAGAATGGGCAGCCGACGGGTTTTTTAGGTTTGGAACCGAATTTCCCAGATGCAGATATTCTTCGCATACATAAGATATACGTTCTCCCAGAAAAGCACGGTAAAGGTTTAGGACGAGAATTATTTAATAAAGCAATGGATGTTGCATTTGATTTAGGTTGTCATACCATTCATCTTAATGTGAATAAATACAATGCAGCAGTTGATTTTTACAAAAACCTAGGATTTATAGTCACAAAAGAAGAAGATATTAATATTGGCAAAGGGTATTTAATGGAAGATTTTGTGATGGAGTTGAAGGTTAAATAATATCATTGTGTCTATGAATGAGTTAACCTCTTCTAAAAGGTATTTTAAATATATCGTTCCAATTGGCGCTGTATTACTTACACTTATTGCTATTGAAATAATTCTTCAAGTTTTCTCTCAAAAAGAAGGAATATTTGTTTTACGACCAAATTATGTCGCACATTTTGATGTTGATTCTACTGTATTGCCGGGTGTTTATAATGCATCTATTTATTCTATAAATTCTGAGGGCATTCGAGGAGAATTAAAAAATGATTCTGCCGCCTTGAAAATTTTAACAATTGGAGGTAGTACAACCGAGTGTCTTTATCTTGATGATTCTGAAGAGTGGCCTCACTTATTGCAAAGTAAATTAAATGAGATAGGAAGGGAATGTTGGGTAGGGAACATTGGTCGAAGTGGGTTGAATTCTGTACATCATATCATTGAAATTGAACAAGGAATAGACCAATATGGAGAGTTAGATGTTATAACGTTTTTGGTTGGAATAAATGATTTGATGAAAGATATTAATCATTCTCAGGGAATCTATTTGGATCAGCAATCAGATTTTCAAAAAACATTTTTAGTCTACCCGATTAAAGACAGTTTACCCTTCGTTAAAAAGTTAGAACTTTATCAACTAGTTAGAAAGGTTGTTAAAGGAAATGAGTTAAAGAATTTAAATCAAGTACAAGACGAAGAAGGTTTGTCTTATGTGAAATGGCGGAGAAATAGGAAGAATGTAATAAAATTGTTGGATACAGTCCCTTCTTTAGAGAATGAATTGTTAGAATACCGTAAACATATTCATACCATTATAGAGTTATGCATTGAGCGAAATATTGAACCGTTATTTTTGTTGCAACCAACAATGTACAGTGATAGTATTTCTTCTGAGCTAAAAAATCTTTTATGGTTAGGTGGACTAGGAGATTTTCAGGGTGATGATAAATGTGATTATTATTCTGTGCGTGTTTTAAATGTATTAATGAAAAAGTATAATGATATAGTTAGAACTGTTTGTCAAGAGAGCAATGTTCAATGCATAGATTTAACAAAACATTTACCCCGCAATACAAATGTGTTTTACGATGATTGTCATTTTAACGAGAACGGAGCGGAAATGGTAGCAGAGATAGTTGCAAGGTATTTTAATAAAAAGAACAAACTTTCAGAGTAAAGCCGTACTTTTGCACCCTGAATTAAATTAGCACTGAATATTTAGGTGTAAAAATTGCATTGCAAAATACGGTATGAAAAGAATTAACGAGTACAAGAAATTATTCCAAGTAGAAGGTGAATTAGACCTTAAAAGTTTAAAAAAGTCATACCGTTCTTTGGTGAAAGAATGGCACCCTGATAAGTTTCAAGAGGATGATGCTAAAAAGGCTGAAGCTGAAATTATGGGGCAAACTGTAATCGATGGTTATCACTTTTTAGTAAGTATTGCTCCAGAAACCAAAGCAGCTAATTTGGAAGAGTATACCAAGACAATCATGGAGTGTGGAATCGGAAACTATAAACACAAAGGTTTGTTGTTAGAAATGTCTTTTACAAACGGTGCGGTTTATGAATACTTTGGAGTGACTCCAGCTTTGTTTAAAAAGCTCATAAATTCGGATAAGCAAGTTCGTTTCTCAAAAAGAAGCATCTATAATTCTTTCACGTATCGTAAAGCAAAAAATGCGATGCAGGAAGAAAATGCTTAAGGTACTATTCTTTAAAAAATGAGAATAATTTCTCTTGAAAAGTAGAGTTAAGGATTAAAGGAAAAAAGTAAAGAAACATTAACTACTTGTTTTCAAATGTTGAATTTCTTGCTCCTTTTGAAAGAGTTTATTAGAAATTAATCTCCCCGCATTTAAAATGTCCTTTTGGGCATTCTTTGTGACCATGTAATCCGCAAGGTTTGCAGTCGAGGTTGATTACTTCTTTTATGTCAGAATTATCAGACAATGGACCGAAACCAAATTTTGGAACGGTTGAACAGAAAAATGCCGTCACATTCGCATTGACAGAAGATGCTAAGTGCAATGGGCCTGAATCATTGACATAATTGCGTGTTGCTTTTTGCATCAACGCAGCTGATTGCAACAGTGTTAATTCTCCGCAAAGTGAAGTGACATTATCTAATTTTGCATCTTTAATAATTTCTTCGCAAAGCTTTGAATCATTTGGTGCGCCTAGTAGATAGACTTGCTTGTTGTTCTGCTTGCTAATTAATTCTACCCATTTATGCTTCGGTAATTGTTTGGTAAACCACACCGAAGCTGGAGCCATGCAATAGTATTCTCCGAGCATGTATTTACTCACTTTTTGGACATCTTCTTCAGAAGGAAAGAGTTCTGGTCGCACTAATTTTTCTGCATCAAATTCTGCAATCAGTTGTAAATTTCGTTCCACCTCATGCGTTCCATCTCCAATTTGATGCGTGAATTTCTTCGTATATAAAAATGAAAAAGGATTCTTCTTGAAACCGTATCTTTTTTTTCCTTTAGAAAATCCAGCAATGATTCCTGAACTGGCAAAACGGTGCAGGTTAATAACTAAGTCGTACTCTTCTTTTCTGAACTGCTTCACTAAGCGAAGAATAGACTTCCATTTTCCTGATTTCTTATCAAAAACAATTACTGTATTCAATTTTGGGTTATTCTCCAACAAAGATTCGTTTCCCTTTTTAACCAGAAAATCAACCTTTGAATTCGGAAATAAACGATTCAATTCTGAAACAACAGGAGTGGCTAAGATTACATCTCCTAAAAAAGCCGTTTGTATGATGAGAATTTTCTTCACGCTTCAAATATACTTAATTAATGATTTAAGGAACGAATGATTTAATGATCTAAGAAAGCTTCGGTTTTGATTACTTATTTTATAATGGCCATTAACCATTAACCATTAACCATTAAATCATTAAATCATTAGAACATTGCTTACCGTAGTAAAGAAACGTGTCCTCTCCGAACAAGCTCCACACCATCTCCATCGTGCAAGACAACCATATAAACATAAGTCCCAGTTGCAGCCATTTTATGCGAGAGAATTGTGCGCCCATCCCAACCTTCTTCTGGAATATTAGTTTTGAAAATCACCTGTCCCCACCTGTCGAAGACCGTAAAGTCGTAATCTTCTGGGTCAAAGTCAGAAAGAATGGGTTTAAAAACAGGATTTACTCCGTCTGGTGTAAATGCATTTGGAATGTAAATAATTGGAGGCAAGGTCATGCAACGGATATTTGAACGACTGATTTCTGAGAAATTATACACATTCATTGATTCTACAGCTTCTATATAGTAGCAGATTTTCCCTTTTGAAATGACGTTATTAATGTCATCAGTGAAGCTGTAATTTCCATCTGGTAAAACTGCTAGAGGTGCAGCGGA
>JAJRQP010000308.1 GCA_024280195.1 Bacteroidota bacterium
CTGATTTTCTTAACTCCTTAACTAAAATGAAAACAACCTTAATCGTAGCAATGGACAAAGCCAGAGGGATTGGTAAAAACAATGACCTCATGTGGCATCTTCCTGCGGATATGAAATTCTTCAAAGAAACGACTACCGGACACATTGTTTTGATGGGAAGAAAGAATTTTGAATCAATTCCTGAGAAATATCGACCGTTAGTAAACAGAGAGAACGTTATTTTGACTAGAAATAATTCTTATTATGCAGAAGGTTGTACGATTATTCATAATCTGAATGAGGTGACAGATTTATTCTCTGCTTTTGATGAGAGAACTTTGTTTGTTATTGGCGGTGGAGAAATTTATCGACTAGCAATGGAGGCTGATATGATTGATGAAATGATAATCACACACGTCAATGAGAATTACGATGCTGATACATTTTTTCCTCCTTTTGAATTGTGCGATTGGAAAGTGGAGACCGTCCTAACGCAAGAAAAAGATGAACGGCATAAGGCAAGTTTCACGGTTGTTAAATATACAAAACTGTCGAGTAGTCGAGAAATTAAATAGTTGAATTTATGAAAGTCTGTATAGCTGAAAAACCAAGTGTAGCCAAAGATATTGCCGAAATACTCGGAGCAAAGCAACGTCATGATGGTTATTTTGAAGGAAACGGTTATCAGGTTACATGGACTTTTGGTCATCTTTGTACACTCAAAGAACCGCACGATTATAATGAGAATTGGAAGTACTGGAAATTAGAAGATCTCCCAATCGCACCTTCAAATTTCGGGATAAAACTAATTGATAATCAAGGTGTTGCAAAACAATTCAATACCATTGCTCGTTTGGTTCAGAGCTGTGATGAGGTTATTAATTGCGGGGATGCTGGGCAAGAAGGGGAATTGATTCAACGATGGGTTTTACTGAAAGCAAAGTGCAATGTTCCTATTAAGAGGTTGTGGATTTCTTCTCTAACAGAAGAGGCTATCAAAGAAGGTTTTGAAAAATTGCAACCTGCAGAAAAATACGATAATCTCTACCAAGCAGGAAGTGCAAGAGCAATTGGAGATTGGATGCTCGGAATCAATGGAACCAGATTGTTTACTAAAAAATTTGGTAAAGGAAAATCTACCCTTTCTATCGGACGAGTGCAAACGCCAACCTTGGCAATGATTGTTGAGAGACAGAAAGAAATTGATGCGTTTACCATTGCAGAATATTGGGAGTTAAAAACTAAGTACAAAGAGCAAGAGTTTGCCTGCCAAATTCCACGATTAAAATCAGAAGAGAAAGCAAAGCAAGGTCTTGAGTACCTAAAAGATAAAGATTTTGAAATCACTTCTTTCGAACAAAAAGAAGGTAAAGAAGGTAATCCTAGGTTGTATGATTTGACCTCGTTGCAAGTGGATGCCAATAAGAAATTTGGATTCTCGGCAGATGAAACCTTGAAATTAATTCAAGGGTTATATGAGAAAAAATTAACAACCTACCCTAGAGTTGATACAACATATCTAACGGACGATTTGCATCCTAAAATCCCAAATATTCTTCGGGGAATGAACTATTATTCTCGTTATACTGAGGTTTTACTAAAAGAACCTATTCCAAAAACAAAAACTGTTTTTAACGACAAAAAAGTAACGGATCACCACGCAATCATACCAACAGGTGTTATGGTGTCAGGAGTTTCTCCGTCGGAGCAAAGAATTTACGACTTGATAGCAAAACGATTCATTGCTGTTTTTTATCCTCCTTGTATTGTATCAAATACAACGGTTTTAGGTAGGGTAGAAAAACTGGAGTTTAAAGCGACGGGCAAGCAAATTTTGAAACTGGGTTGGCGAGAAGTTTACACTTCTGACAAACAAGACGCTAAAGCAAAAGATGAAGAACACATCATGCCGCATTTTGAGGAAGGAGAAAAAGGACCTCATAATCCAGTTGTTCACAAGGGAAAAACTTCTCCGCCAAAATATTATACAGAAGCGACCTTGCTTCGAGGAATGGAATCTGCAGGAAAGCATGTGGAGGACGAAGAGATGCGAGAATTAATGAAAGATAATGGAATTGGTCGCCCTTCGACTCGCGCAAACATCATTGAAACGCTTTTTCGCAGACAGTATATTGAAAAGAAGCGAAAAAATATAGTTGCAACACCAACTGGGATGGCATTGATTAATACCATTCAAAATGAATTGCTAAAAAGTCCAGGTTTAACTGGTGACTGGGAGAGAAAAATTCGCTTGATCGAAAAGGGAGAATACAAACTGGAAGTTTTTAAGCAAGAATTGTACAAGATGGTTAGGGCATTAACCGATGAGGTTATTTTTAACACACCTTCTTCTGTGCAGTTTTTTCAAGAAGCAGAACAAGCAGTAAAACCAAAAAAGAAACGAGAAAAGAAAGAAATTCATTTCGAAGAAACAAGTTGTCCTAAATGCAAGACTTCCAAGTTGATGAAAGGGAAAACGGCAATTGGTTGTGCAAATTTCAAAGAATGTGGCTTCAAAGTCCCTTTTGAATTAATGGGCAAAAAACTAACAGATGCTCAATTGAATGATTTGGTTACCAAAGGCAAAACAAAATTAATTAAAGGTCTTTCAACAGGAGGTGGAGAAAAAATAAGCGGTAAATTCTTGTTAGATAAAGAATTAAATATTGCTTTTGATAAGGTATAAAACCTCATTGGTCTAAAATTTCGTAAAATGACCTTATAAAATTGTATATTTATCTACAATTATAACTAATTCCTACTTGCCAAATAATTTAGCACTATACAAGCTTATTGTCGACACAACGAATGAATGTGTTTGGATGATTGATGAGTTTAATAAAACAAGCTTTGTCAATAATAAGATGATTGATGTTTTGGGTTATTCTGAAGATGAAATGTTAGGTAAGAGCCTTTTTGATTTCATGGATAAGGACGGAATCGAACTAGCAAAGAAAAATCTAGAAAGGAATGCCAATGGATTTTCTGAATTACATGAGTTTAAGTTTCAACATAAAAAAGGGAACGATGTCTGGACTCAAATAAACACAAGCCCTATCATTGTAGATGGGGTAAACAAAGGTTCGTTAGCGATGGTTACCGATATCACTGCAAAAAAAGCAGAGGAAATTGAAGAATCGGAAATACAGAGGAATTACCGCTCTTTGTTTGAGGACTGTCCAGTTCCAATTTGGGATGAAGATTTCTCTGAAGTAAAAATACGACTGGATAAGCTCAAAGAAAAAGGAATAACTGATATTTATAAACACTTTAGAAATAATTTAGCAGATTTAGCATATTGTGCTGAGGGGCTAGTTATTAATGATGTTAATCAGGCAGTGGTCGAATTAAATGATGCAGACTCGAAAGAACAGATGTTGTCTGGATTTAAAGAATTGACCAATAGAAAATCGATTGGCTATGCAATGGAGCAAATGGAGGCTATATTTAATGGTGACACGAGTTTCCAGCAAGAAGTAGAGTTGTTGACTTTTAGTGGGCAAACTCGGCACGTTCTAATGAAGTGGACGGTCGTAAAAGGGTTTGAAAAGACCTATAAGAAGGTGTATTTAACAACAACAGACTTTACAGATAGAATTCTTGAGGAAAATCAATTCCTTAAAAATACCAACAAAGAAAAAGAAATTCTCCTGAAGGAAATCCACCATCGTGTAAAGAATAATTTGCAAATCATCATGAGTTTGTTGAATCTGCAATCGCGGTCAATTGATGATCTTGAAACAAAAGACTTATTCAATGTAAGTATTGGAAGAATTCAATCCATGTCAATCGTCCATCAGTTATTGTATCAATCGGATGATTTTTCTAAAATAGAGTTTCGTGATTATCTTGAAAGATTGGTTTATCCACTGATTTCATCCATTAAGGGGGATAACTGTCAAGTTGAGTTCAAAATAGACGTTGAGAGTGTTGTTCTAAACATTAACACATCCATTCCTTTGGGGTTAATCATCACAGAATTAATTACCAACTCTCTAAAGCATGGAATAAAACAATGTACAGGAGAAATATCAATTTCAATGAGAAATATTGAAAATAATAAGTACTTGCTTGAAATTGGAGATAATGGAGAAAATTTCCCTCCTGATTTTGATATCAATAAAACAGAAACTTTAGGATTGCAATTGGTAACGAGCTTAGTTGAACAACTTTCTGGAACCATTGAAAGAGATGCGACGAAATCAGGAACACATTACATTATTCTATTTGAAGAAATAGAAGACAATTCCATGAAAAGATAGTTGATAAACCGATTAAAAGTTTTCTATTTCTCTCACCATTCTTGCGCATAGAATTCTTAAATTCGCAGCTTACAAATCATTATGGCAGACGAAAGATATAAGCTCCGTGGAGTTTCAGCTGGAAAAGAAGATGTGCACAACGCAATAAAGAACGTTGACAAAGGTCTTTTTCCTCAAGCATTTTGCAAAATAGTTCCAGATCATTTAAGCAACGACGAAGATTACTGCATCGTAATGCATGCAGATGGCGCAGGTACAAAATCAGCTCTTGCATATATGTATTGGAAAGAAACCGGTGATGTTTCTGTTTGGAAAGGAATCGCACAAGATGCGCTGATTATGAACATAGATGATTTATTATGTGTCGGAGCAACAGATAACATCTTACTTTCTTCAACGATTGGGAGAAATAAAAACCTCATTCCTGGAGAGGTTCTTTCTGCGTTAATTAATGGAACGGAAGAATTATTAACCGATTTGCGTTCACAAGGAATTGGAATTAATTCAACAGGCGGAGAAACAGCTGATGTCGGTGATTTAGTTAGAACTATCATCGTTGATTCGACAGTTGTTGCAAGAATGAAGCGTGAAGATGTAGTTTCTAATCACACCATTCAAGACGGTGATGTAATCGTTGGGTTAGCTTCTTTTGGTCAAGCAACTTACGAAACAGAATACAACGGAGGAATGGGAAGCAACGGCTTAACTTCTGCTCGCCACGATGTTTTTAGCAAAGAATTAGCAACTAAATTTCCTGAAAGTTTCGATCCTTCTGTACCGAGTGATTTGGTGTATTCTGGAACAAAGAAATTAACAGATGCAACAGATTCTCCATTAAATGCTGGGAAATTGGTTCTTTCTCCAACAAGAACATACGCTCCAGTAATCAAGCAAATTTTAGATAAATATAGAAAGCAAATCCACGGAATGGTACACTGTTCTGGAGGCGCACAAACGAAAGTGTTGCATTTTGTAGAGAATGTGCACGTAATAAAAGACAATTTATTTCCAATTCCACCTTTGTTTAAAATGATTCAGGAAGAATCTAAAACAGATTGGAAAGAAATGTACAAAGTATTCAATATGGGACACCGAATGGAGATTTATGTTCCTCAAGAATTGGCAAATGAGATTATAGCGATTTCTAAGTCATTCAATATTGATGCACAAATTATAGGGCGAGTAGAGAAGCATGAAGGCAAGAAATTGACCATCAACTCACCATACGGAGAATTTATTTATTAATAATTCTCCCAAAAAGACGAATAATGAACGATTTACTACAGAAACTAGAAGCAATTAACATCCGATTTATCGAGGTTGGAACATTGATTGTGGATCCTGATATCATTACCGACATGAATCGATATGTCAAGTTAACAAAAGAATATAAAGATCTTGAAGAGCTTGTTGTTATTTATAAAAAATACAAAAGCCTCATTGATAATCTGGAAAGTTCAAAAGCACTTTTAAAAGAAGAAGCTGATCCTGAAATGCGAGAAATGGCAAAGATGGAAATTGATGAGCTTGAAGGAAAGCGCCCTGAGATGGAAGAAGACATCAAGATGATGCTTATTCCAAAAGATCCAGAAGATGACAAAAAAGCAATCATGGAATTGCGCGCTGGAACAGGTGGTGACGAAGCATGTATTTTTGTAGAAGATATTTTTAGAATGTACACTATGTTCTTCAAAGAAAGAGGATGGAAATATGAGGTTATTAATTCCAATGAAGGAACGGTAAAAGGTTATCGTGAAATAGCAATAGAAATTGATGCTCCAGCAGCTTATGGTGTCTTGAAATTTGAATCAGGAGTTCATCGTGTGCAACGTGTTCCTGAAACAGAATCGCAAGGTCGTGTGCATACATCTGCAATTACAGTAGCTGTGTTGCCAGAAGCAGAAGAAGTTGATTTTGATTTGAATATGTCAGATGTGAGAAGAGATACCTATCGAGCATCTGGTGCAGGTGGTCAGCACGTCAACAAGACCGAATCAGCAATTCGATTAACGCACATTCCAACAGGAGTTGTTTCAGAATGCCAAGATGGTCGTTCGCAACATAAAAATTACGACAAAGCACTTTCAATCTTGCGCTCTCGATTGTACCAAATAGAATTGGATAAAATAAACAGTGAACGTTCTGAACATCGTAAATCTTTGGTGTCAACGGGAGATAGATCAGCAAAGATTAGAACATACAACTATTCTCAAGGAAGAATCACAGATCATAGAATTGGGAAAACAATGTACAATCTAAGTTCATTCATGAACGGAGATATCCAAGATATGATAGATGCATTGAAGATGGCAGAGAATGCAGAGAAATTGAAAAATTCTGAGGAGAATTAATTAATTAATAATGAAGAATGAAAAATTAAGAATTGGGCATCATTCTTCACTCTTAATTTTTCATTTTTAATTCTATTATATGAATAAACAAGAACTCATCAATCAAATCAAACAAAAGAAATCCTTCTTATGCGTTGGTCTTGATACTGATTTAAAAAAGATTCCGCCGCATCTACTAGACACAGAAGATCCAATTTTTGAGTTCAACAAAGCCATAATAGATGCAACCAAAGAATATACAGTTGCTTACAAACCAAACACTGCATTCTACGAATGTCACGGACCAAAAGGTTGGGAATCACTTAAAAAGACATTGGACTACATTCCAAAAGACATCTTTACGATTGCCGATGCAAAACGCGGAGATATTGGGAACACCTCTCGTTATTATGCAGATACATTTTTCGATTATTTAGGGGCAGATTCTGTGACTGTTGCTCCTTATATGGGAGAAGACAGTGTTGCTCCATTCTTAGAATACGAAAATAAATGGGTGATTTTACTTGCATTGACCTCCAACAAAGGAGCGTTGGATTTTCAGATGCTTAAAGACGAAAACAACGAAGAGTTATTCACTAAAGTACTTCGTAAATCTCAAGAGTGGGGAACGCCAGAAAATTTAATGTTTGTAGTCGGAGCAACTCGTGCAGAAGACATTGGTCGTGTACGTAAAATTGCACCTCACAACTTTTTCCTTGTACCCGGAGTTGGTGCGCAAGGAGGTTCGTTAGAAGATGTAGTAAAATATGGTTGGAACAACGACTGTGGTTTGTTGGTCAATTCTTCAAGAGGTATAATTTATGCGTCTCAAGGAGAGGATTTCGCTGCAAAAGCCGGAGAAGCAGCAAGAGACTTGCAGAGAGAGATGGCTGTGATTATTGATGAGAGAGGTTTTTAGGAGATTCGATGCTGCTTTGAATGAAATATATTGAATATTAAATAATGAATGTAAAAGTGACATTCACTCATTGCTTATTGAATCTACTTTTATCTTCGAGGTGAAAACCCTCTTTATTTCTTAGCTTCTCTGGGCTTCCGTTCGCTTTAACAATGATTGTTCTTAGAAGAATGTCGTATTAAATAAAAGCTGTTAATAAACCAACGAGAGAGGCGAAAGCAGAACCCATGTCTGAGTCACAGCCTTCGCTGAGGCACGAGGTGTGAAAGGCGTAAACGAGTTTGGGTGAGACCGCCGAAAGACGTGCGGTTTATAAAGCTTCTTATTTCGGCGACGAGCTTTTTCTTTGCCAAGCTTTATTTTTCGCGGAGAAAAAGAAAGCGGAGAAAAACTCCTTCCACATTCCATTTCTATCTTTCACTAATTAACCTTACTTTTGTTCCTTAAATTTTAAAGCACTAAAGTCCATGTGGCAAAGAATAGCAAAGTTTATTTTACGCAATCGATTTTTAATCATCGGTATCATCACCTTGATGACTGTCTTCTTTGCGTATCATGCAATCACGGGTCTTAAGCTTGACAATAAATACGGTATTCTTTTACCGAAGAATGCTGACGCAAAAAAAGATTACGACCGCTTCAAAGCAATGTTCGGAGAAGATGGCGGAACTTTAGTCATTGCCATTGAAACAGATTCTCTTTATACAGAAGAAAATTTCTTAAAATGGAAAGAACTTGGAGATTCAATTTTGCAATACGACGGAATAGAATCTGTGGTTTCTGAAGCAACACTTTACGGCGTGACAGCAGATAAAGAAGAGCAAAAATTCAAGGTGCATCCTATTTTTTCAGACACACGCTATCAAGATAAATCAATTGATTCCATTCAACGAGAAATAAAAAATAATCCGCTCTACGAAGGAATGCTTTTCAACAAAGAAGGCAATGTTTCATTGATGATGATTGGTGTCGATTAATCCTTTATTAGTGATAAGAAAAAAGCAAATGTCGTCCTTGAAATAGAAGCGATTGCAGAATCCTACACAAAGTATTTTGGCAAACCAAAGTATGCAGGATTGCCTCATCTAAGAGTGGTAATTGGGAAGCAAATTATGAAGGAAATGTACATCTTCATTGGCTTGTTGATTCTTGTGACATCCTTGCTCATCTATTTGTTTTTTAGATCATTAAGAGTTGTCTTTATTTGTAATGTAGTTGTTGCAATCGCAGTAATCTGGTCGATGGGAATGATTGGCGCATTGAATTTCAATATCACCATCATCATGGCGTTGAATCCTCCTTTAATGATTGTCATCGGGATACCTAACTGTATCTTCTTGATAACCAAATTCCATCAAGAATTCTTAGAACACGGAAACAAAGTAAAAGCATTGACACGCGTAATTAAGAAGATTGGTACCGCAACTTTCTTAACGAACTTTACAACAGCACTCGGGTTCCTAACCTTCATAACTACTAATTCTCCAAAATTGATGGAGTTCGGTATTTGTGCTGCGATTAATATCATTTTGGTATTTGTTATTTCAATTTCAATCTTGCCAATATTTCTTTCATTTTCTAACCCACCAAAGAAAAGACATCTAAAACATCTGGACAGAAAACTAGCTGTGGGATTATTGAACAACTTGGTGAATATTACTCTAAACCACAGAAAATGGGTTTACGTTGCAACAATTGGAGTGATTACTTTCAGTATTCTCGGAATGTTGCAAATAAAAGCAACTGGAAACTTAACAGGAGATTTACCACAAGATCATCAAATTGCAAGAGACTTTAATTTTATTCAAGACAACTTCGGAGGTTCCATTCCTTTCGAAATAATGATTGATTATAAAGAGAAAAGTCGTTTAGGAAAATCATCTACGCTGCGAAGAATCGAAGCGGTTGAAAATCAATACAAAGACGATACGCTTTTTGC
>JAJRQP010000309.1 GCA_024280195.1 Bacteroidota bacterium
TAACACCAACTCCGATCCAAGAAAAAGCTATTCCCCACTTATTACAAGAGGAAAGCGATTTTGTTGGACTAGCTCAAACAGGGACAGGTAAAACCGCAGCGTTTGGTTTACCATTAGTAAGCAAAGTAGATGACAAATCTAGAACTCCGCAAGGATTGATTATTTGTCCAACTAGAGAACTTTGCATTCAAATCACAAAAGATTTACAGAATTATTCGAAAAATTTGAAGATCAATGTAGTATCCGTTTATGGAGGTACTGACATTAGACGTCAAATTTCAGATATTAAAAGAGGTGCGCAAATTATTGTTGCAACTCCTGGACGTTTGGTTGATTTGACAAAAAGAAAAGCCGTTGATTTACAAGATATCAATTGGGTCGTATTGGATGAAGCAGATGAAATGCTGAACATGGGATTCAAAGAAGATATCGATTTTGTCTTGGATAAAACTCCAGAATGGAGAAATGTATGGTTATTCTCTGCAACAATGCCCAAAGAAGTGGCGGCAATTGCAAAGAATTATATGCAAGACCCTTTAGAGGTTTCTATCGGACATAAAAATCAGACCAATGAAAACATCGAGCACATCTACTTTGTTGTAAAAGAAAGAGATAGATATGCTGCTTTAAAAAGGTTAATTGATTTTAATCCAAATATTTACGGATTGGTATTCTGTAGAACTCGTAGAGAGACTGCAGCCGTTGCTGAGAAGTTAGGAAAAGAAGGATATAGCGCAGAACCGTTGCACGGAGATTTATCTCAAGCACAACGTGATGCAGTAATGGGTAAATTCAGAAGAAAAACATTACAGATTTTAGTAGCAACAGATGTTGCAGCCCGTGGAATTGATGTAGATAATATTACACACGTAATCAACTACAATCTTCCTGATGAAATCGAGAATTATACGCACCGTTCAGGACGTACTGCTCGTGCTGGTAATAAAGGGGAATCTTTAGTGCTTATTAACACAGGAGAAGGATACAAAATCAACCAAATCGAAAAGAAAATCCGTACAACTTTTGCAAAAGGAACGATTCCTAATTCAAAAGAAATTTGCGAAATTCAATTGATGAAATTGGTAGATAAGGTAATTACAACAGAAGTGATGGAAGAGAATATCGCTGAGTTCATGCCTATAGTAATGAGTGAATTTGAAGCATTATCTAAAGAGGATATTGTTAAGAAATTTGTTTCTGCAGAATTTAACAGATTTATCGAGTACTATGAACGTGCTGGAGATTTAAACGCAAAAGCAGGAGATAGAGAAGATAGAGGCGGACGCGATAGAGATCGTGGTAGAGGAAGAGACAGAGATCGAGGTGGACGCGATCGAGGTGGACGTGATAGAGATCGCGGCAGCAGAGGAAGAAGAGATGATGAAAACAAGACAAGATTCTTCGTTAACATCGGAAAACGTGACGGATTAAATCCTGGTGGTTTATTGCGCGTTGTTTGTGATTCTACGAACTTAAAATCTGATAAAATTGGTCGTATCGATATACTTGATTCATTTTCATTCTTTGATGCTGATAAAGATTTAGCTGATAAAATAGTTAGTGAAGTGTCTGGAGCTGATTATGAAGGGCACAGAGTGAAAGTTGAAGTTACCAAGAAGAGTGAAGGTGGCCGAAGTGGTGGTGGAGATCGAAGATCTGGATCTGATGGCGGAGGTCGTAGAAGTTTCAGTAGTGATAGACGAAGTGGTGATAGAGACAGACGAAGTGGAGGCGGTGATCGCAGAAGCGGAGGAAGAGACAATGATAGAAGAGATCGTAGCGATAGAGGTGATAGAAGACGTAGAGATTAAATGATAAGAATAGAAGAAGTTAAAAGAAGTAAAGAAGTTAAGGAGCAAGTACTCTCCTTAACTTCTCAACTTCTTCCTTCTTAACTCCTTAATAATAAAAAAAATGGAAATTAGAAATATTGCAATTATCGCCCATGTCGATCACGGGAAAACGACATTAGTAGATAAAATGATTGAAGCCGGAGGTGGAACTGATGAAAGATCTAAGCCTAAAGGTGAATTGATAATGGATAGTAACGATCTAGAAAAGGAACGTGGAATCACGATTACTTCTAAAAACGTTTCTGTAACTTATAAAGGAACAAAAATTAACATCATTGACACACCTGGTCACGCCGATTTTGGTGGAGAAGTAGAACGTGTCTTAAACATGGCAGACGGTGTTTGTTTATTGGTTGATGCTTTTGAAGGTCCAATGCCGCAAACAAGATTCGTTCTTGGGAAAGCTTTGGCAATGGGGTTAAAACCATTGGTTGTTATCAATAAAGTTGATAAAGACAATTGTACTCCTGATGAAGTACATGAAAAGGTATTTGATTTAATGTTTGAACTAGATGCAAGTGAGGAGCAATTGGAATTCCCAACGGCTTATGGTTCTGCAAAAAATGGTTGGATGTCATTGGACTGGAAAGAACCAACAGATTCTATCATTCCATTGTTAGATTTAATTTTGGATTACTACCCACCAATTACAATTCCAGAAGGGAATACGCAAATGCTGATTACTTCTTTGGATTTTTCTTCTTTCGTTGGTCGTATCGCAATCGGTCGTTTAACAAGAGGTGTTTTGAAACCAAATATGCCAATCATTCTTGCTAAAGCAGACGGTACTAAGCAAAAACACAAAATCAAAGAGGTATTTACTTTTGAAGGAACAGACCGTGTGAAAACAGATTCTGTCCAAGGTGGAGATATTTGCGCAATTACAGGTATTGAAGGTTTTGAAATTGGTGATACTATTTGTGATGTAGAAAATCCTGAACCATTAGAAAGTATTGCGATTGATGAACCAACAATGAGTATGATGTTCTCAATTAATGATTCTCCATTCTTCGGGAAAGAAGGGAAATTAGTTACTTCGAGACATATTTCTGAACGTTTAGATAAAGAATTAGAGAAGAATCTTGCAATGCGTGTTCAAAAAACGGACAAAGCTGATAAATGGCTAGTTTTCGGACGTGGTGTCATGCACTTATCTGTCTTAATTGAAACAATGCGTCGTGAAGGTTACGAATTACAAGTGGGTCAACCTCAAGTTTTGATAAAAGAAATTGATGGTAAGAAATGTGAACCTATTGAAGAATTAACAATCGATTTACCAGAAGTGAATAGTGGAACGGCTGTAGAAGCGGTTACAAAACGTAAAGGTGAAATGTTGAACATGGTTCCTAAAGGTGAACGAATGACAATTACTTTCCAGATTCCTTCTCGTGGTATCATCGGTTTGAGAAATTACTTATTGACTGCAACTGCAGGTGAGGCAATTATGTCGCATAGATTCTTAGAATACCAACCTTACAAAGGTGAAATTACAGGTCGTTTAAATGGATCTTTGATTTCTATGGAATTAGGAACGTCAATTCCTTTCTCATTGAATAACCTGCAAGAAAGAGGAACATTCTTTATTGCTCCAGGTGAGAAGATTTATGAAGGACAAGTAATTGGAGAAAACAGTCGTGCAAATGACTTAGTTGTAAACGTTACTAAAACGAAGCAATTAACAAACATGCGTAAGTCTGGTACTGATGCTAAGGTGAGAATTGTTCCACCAAGAGTATTTAGCTTGGAAGAATGTTTAGAATACATTCAAGCGGATGAATACGTAGAGGTGACTCCAGAAAGCTTAAGAATGCGTAAGATCTTGTTAAAAGAAAACGAGCGTAAGAGATCTGGGAAGTAATCCAGCAAACTTTAAAGCATAAAAAAAAACCTGTGAAGATTATCTTCACAGGTTTTTTTAGTTTTATTACGTTAACTATTTCTTTACAATCGTTTTTGTAGTTGTTTTATCATTGTCAGTGATTCTTAAAAAGTAAACGCCATTCTCATAAGAACTAACATCAACAGTTGTGTTATTACTTACATTAAATGATGATAAAACACGTCCGCTTTGATCGATAACCTGACCAGTTGCATCAGAAAATTCTCCGCGAATTGTCACAAGATCAGTTGAAGGATTTGGATAAACACTAAAATCGATGCTGTTATTCTCTTCTATTGCTAAATATCCAGATGGTGCATAAGAAGATAGTACAAGAGAAAATTCATTAATTGGCTCAGCGCCTCCAACAACTTGAATCGTCAATTTAGAAATGGTGAAAATCGGTAAGTTACTTGTGCTTATATAGTATTCAAACTGATTACGAATAATTTCTAAATCGCCTAAAAAAGTTCCAGTAACAACCGATGTGTCAATTATATGATATCTCAATACATTTGGTACTGTAATAGCTCCTGGAAACAACATTGTTCCTTGTCCGTCAATAGTTGAGTAAACATTTCCTGTCATTGGAGAAGTAGTAGGTGTTCCTAAAACGTAACTTACTGTTCCAGCAAAATTATCTGTAGAAACTGATCCGAATGAAAATGGATAAGTCAGCAATATTTCATTATCCGTACTGAATTTAGCAACAACATCTCCTAAAGATGGTTCATTGAATACAAAACCTTGAGAGGTTCTTTCTGTTGCAGTAGATGTTATGTATGAGTTCATCGAGCTTTCCACTTTAATTGCTTTAACTGAAGAAGGAAAGTCAGCTGCGTTAGCTGCTGTTGTAGCATCCAATGCTTCTACTAATCTAGTTTGGTTAGGGATTCCTAATAATGTTGAATAATCCCAAGTAACTCCTGTTCCAGAGATTCCTGCATAGTCAATGGTGAATGAGTCGCATAAAAACATGCTCAAATTATCTCCAATAACTGGTTCGTTTGCTTGTGTTAAACTTTGCGTGTTTCCTAAGAAAGAAAAAGCCAAAGTTGCTAAAAGTAATGTTCTTTTCATTTTAATTTGTTTTGTCAAACTTACTCATTTCAACTGATTTAGTCAAAAGAATAAGTTTTAGTGTTATTTAACGTCAAACGATTATCTTTGACACTTATCTAAACGAAGCGAATCACAAAATGGTTGGAGAACAGAAATTTAAAAAAAGTATTTGGATAGTTTTAGCAGTATTGATAAGCATTACTGCCTTTCTTGGTTACGAGATGACGAAGATTAAGTTTGACTATGATTTCGAAAAATTCTTCCCTGTAAACGATGATGAAACTGATTTTTTCTTTGCGCACAGAGAAATGTTTACATCTGATAATGATTTTCTTTTAATCGCAGTAGAGAATTCTAAAGGTGTTTTTGAAGCTGATTTTTTGAAAAAAGTCGATCGTTTCACAAAAAAAATAGAAGGAGTAGATGATGTTAAATTTGTGACTTCAATCACCAATATGGAAGAACGATTCATCTTTGCCGGTGGTTCCTCTTCTTCAAAACCGTACATTGATTTTAGCGACCTTGATGCTAAACGAGATTCTACCAGAATTTTTAAGAACGTAGAATTAATAAATACACTAGTTGCCAATGATGCAAAGTCTATTTGTTTATTCATTCGGCACACAGATTACATTTCTAAAAAGAAAAGCGACGATTTAATCAATAACATTGATGCAGTCATCCAAGATTTTGATTTTGAAAGAACAAGAGTTGCTGGTAGAACTATTGGACAGCAATATTACATCGAAAAAATGACTTTTGAAATGGCACTTTTCATCGGTTTGAGTGCTTTCTTAATCGTGTTCTTTCTCTTTGTTGCATTTCGTTCTGTTTGGGGAGTATTAATTCCTCAAATCATCATTTTTGCATCAATGATATGGGTCGTTGGTGGAATGGGAGTCTTTGAAGAGCCTATGAATATTGTTCTTTCGACATTGCCATCCATTATGTTTGTTGTTTCGATGTCGGATGTTATTCATTTGGTATCGAGATATTTAGACGCGCTCCGTGAAGAAGATAAAGTGTATGACGCAATTATGGTTGCAGTTCGAGAGGTTGGATTAGCAACATTCCTTACGTCGGTTACTACAGCCATTGGATTCTTCTCGCTTTCTTTTGTCAACGTGCAACCGATACAAGCATTCGGAATCGTTATGGGTTTTGGAGTTTTAATTGCATTTGTGCTTACCTTCGTTACGCTACCTATTCTTTTTTACATTTTCCCAGGACCAAAATACGTGCGAGAGACTAAAAAAAATCACTTTTGGAAAAAGTATTTAATGCGTGGTTTTTCTTTAGTATTGAGAAGAAGAAAAAGAATCATTGTGATTTCTGTCCTAGTGATGATTGTCAGTATTTTTGGATTGATGCAATTGAAGAGCAATAATTTCTTAATGGATGATTTAAAGGCTAACGAACCATTAAAGGTTGATTTCAATTACCTCGATGAGCATTATGGAGGAATCCGTCCTTTTGAACTGGCAGTGATAATTAATGATGATGACAAAACTGTTTGGGACAAAGATATATTGCAAACAATTGATTCTGTGGAAACCTATTTACAAGACGTGTACGGAGTGACCATTAAAAACTCTTTGGTGAGAATGCTTAAAATAATGAATCGTTCTTCGCACGCAGGGTTGAAAGAATATTATAAGTTGCCGACCAAAAAACGCAAGTTAAAACAACATCGAAGAGGGTTAAGACTCATTCAGAAAGGAGAATTCATTAAAACATTTGTCGATTCTACAGAGAAAAGAACACGGATCAACGGAACAATTCCTGATTTAGGAAATTCAGTTGTTATTGCAAAGAATGAGAAATTGGAAGAATATTTGAAATCTAAAAATCTGGAAGGAAAAATACATTTCCAAGTTACGGGAACAGCTCACTTAATTGATAAGAACCTAAAATATATGTCATTCAGCTTAGTGAAAGGATTGGCGGTTTCTGTTCTAATTGTTGCTTTGATTATTGGATTTATTTATCGCTCCGCAACCATTCTGGTGATTAGTATCATAACCAATTTAATTCCTTTAATTTTCATCGCTGGAGTTATGGGGTACTTAGGAATCGATTTAAAAACAAGCACCTCTATCATTTTTACAATCGCCTTCGGTATTGCCGTCGATGACACCATTCACTTCCTCGGTAAATTCAAATACGAGCTAATGAAAGGGAAAAGTAAAATATACGCATTAAAGAGAACTTATTTAACAACAGGGAAAGCAATGATTTTGACAACCTTAATTCTCTGTGCTGGATTCTTACTTTTGGTATTCTCTAGCTTTTTAGGAACCTTCAATATGGGATTATTACTTTGCATTACATTGTTTGTGGCATTAATTGCTGATATTACAGTTCTTCCCGTATTACTTCTTTTATTGTATAAACCTTTACGGGATGAAGTTGAACCGAATACTAATATTACAAAGAATTTAAAATGACATCAAAAACGAAAAAGCCTTCCTTCTTTCTTGCCTTAATTCCGATTATTGTTCTAGTTGTATTTCTTGCCCTAAACGTGGTTATGTTTGGTGATAACGCCACCTCTGGTCCGAATCAAATTGCGCTAATTCTCGCAGCAATGTCTGGCGTAATTGTAGCCATGCGATTAGGTTTCAAGTGGGAGCAACTGCAAAAAGGGATTGTGGACAGTATCAATTCTGCGATGTCTGCCATTCTTATTCTTTTACTAATTGGTGCGCTTGCAGGTACTTGGATGATGTCTGGGATTGTACCCACAATGATCTACTACGGTTTAGAAATTCTCAATCCAACGATATTTTTAGTTGCAGCATGTATTGTAAGTGCGATTGTTGCCTTAGCGACAGGTTCTTCATGGACAACCGTTGCTACAGTCGGTGTTGCTTTAATAGGAATAGGAACAGCATTGGGAATAGGACAAGGGATGGTTGCTGGAGCAATTATTTCGGGTGCTTATTTTGGAGATAAAATGTCACCCCTTTCTGATACAACGAACTTAGCACCAGCAATGGCAGGAACAGATTTGATAACGCATATCCGCTACATGGCGTTAACTACCATTCCCTCAATATTGATAACACTAGTAATCTTTTTAATACTCGGCTTCACAATAGAAACTCATGAAACAAGTGAAGGAGTTGGAGCGATGCTAACAGCAATTGATGCTAAGTATTTCGTCTCTCCCATTCTTTTTATAGTCCCAGCTGTCGTAATTTATTTAATCATCAAGAAAGTAAGTGCAATCCCTGCTTTATTTATCGGTACTCTTTTAGGTGCAGTTGCAGCCATCGTTTTTCAGCCAGAAGTGGTGATGGAAATTGGTGGAACACGCGATAATTATTTTGAAGCTGCCTACATGGCAAGTATGCGAGCAATGTCTATGGAGACAGAAGTTATAACAGGAAGTGCTGAAGTAAATGAGTTGCTAGGGACTTCTGGGATGTATGGAATGATGATTACCATTTGGTTAATCATTTGCGCCATGTGCTTTGGTGGAGTAATGGAAGCTGCTGGTCTTTTAAAGAGAATCACCAACACAGTTATTCAATTTGCAAAATCCACAGGGTCTTTGATAGCAACAACTGCTGGAACTTGTGTGTTTTTCAATGCTACAGCTTCTGATCAATATTTAGCCATTGTTGTTCCTGGGAAAATGTTTGAGGATATCTACCCAGAAAGAGGTCTGGCTCCAGAGAACTTAAGTAGAACCCTAGAAGATGCAGGTACGGTTACATCTGTTCTCTTTCCTTGGAATACGTGTGGAGCAACGCAAGCGCATGTTCTTTCTGTTGCAACCGGAGATTATTGGATGTATTGCTTCTTTAATTTAATCAGTCCTGCGATGACGATTGTTTATGCTTATGCCGGAATTAAGATTAAGAAGGTGGAGAAGAAGGGATAGAAAATTATTTTTTCTTGTTTTTATACATGTATCAACTCTAAAACCGAACTTATGCGTTTTCCAATACTAACTTTCATTCTCCTATTTTTTATTTCTTGTAGATTATATTCAATTCACTAAAAGAGTAAAATTTTAACCCAAAGAAAGGCTGTCAAATATTTGATAGCCTTTTTTATTCTTTAATTTTTATTTATTCCCTATCTTCGCATTCTTATAAAACACAATACCTATGTTTGAAAATTTAACGGACAAATTTGAAAGAGCGTTTAAAGTCTTAAAAGGACAAGGACAAATCTCTGAAATCAATGTTGCTGAGACACTTAAAGAAGTACGTCGTGCGTTATTAGATGCTGATGTTAACTTCAAAACTGCCAAAGAATTCACCAATACTGTTAAAGAAAAAGCATTGGGTCAGAATGTGTTGACTTCTATTTCTCCTGGTCAATTGATGATTAAGATTTGCCACGAAGAATTGGTAAACTTAATGGGGGGAAACGAAGTTGAAATCAACATCAAAGGAAATCCTGGAATTATTTTGATGTCTGGACTACAGGGGTCTGGTAAAACAACTTTCTCTGGTAAATTAGGTAATTACCTGAAGAATAAGAAAGGGAAGAATCCATTATTGGTGGCATGTGATGTATATCGGCCAGCAGCGATAGATCAATTGCATGTTTTGGGTGAGCAACTCGGAATTGAAGTCTATTCTAATCGTGAAGAAAAGAATCCTGTAAAGATTGCTCAAGAAGCAATTCAATATGCAAAGAGTAAGAGTTTTAACGTAGTTATCATTGATACCGCGGGGCGTTTGGCCGTGGATGAGAAAATGATGAAAGAGATTGCCAACGTGAAAAGCGCAATCAATCCAACGGAGACTTTATTTGTTGTGGATGCAATGACAGGGCAAGATGCTGTAAATACAGCTAAGGCGTTCGATGAGCAAATCAATTTTGATGGTGTTGTATTAACTAAATTAGACGGTGATACAAGAGGTGGTGCAGCGTTAACGATTAAGTCAGTTGTTAATAAACCAATTAAATTTGTCGGAACAGGAGAGAAGATGGATGCACTAGATGTATTCTATCCTTCTAGAATGGCTGACAGAATTCTCGGTAAAGGTGATATCGTCACTCTAGTTGAACGTGCCCAAGAGCAATTCGATGAAGAGGAAGCAAGAAAATTACAAAAGAGAATCAAGAAAAATCAATTTGATTTCAATGATTTCTATGGTCAATTGCAACAAGTTAAAAAGATGGGTAACGTCAAAGACTTGATGGGAATGGTTCCAGGAATGGGAAAAGCAATGAAAGATGTGGATATTGACGATGATGCATTTAAATCTATTGAGGCAATCATTCAATCAATGACTCCAAAAGAAAGAGAAAAACCTGATTTGATTAACAATTCTCGAAAAATTAGATTAGCAAAAGGTTCTGGAACAAACGTTCAGGAAGTAAATAAGTTGATGAAGCAATTCAACGATACCAAAAAGATGATGAAGATGATGTCTAACCCTAAGAAAATGCAACAGATGATGAAGCAAATGAAAGGAATGGGCGGAATGCCAGGAATGTAGTTTTTAATTGAGAAAGGAAAGGTTTGAATTGAAAGTTGAATGCTTCACAAAAGGCTATTATCTTTTTTATTCATTTTATCCGAGGTTTAAAATATAAACCTCTGTAAAAAACTTCTCTTCATTCTTTTGTGAAAAATTATCGCTTATTTCATGAACTATTTCCAAATTCCATTTATTCTATCTATATTTATTTATGGAATCATTTGATTTTTTTCCTGAGAAACCAGAATTAGCAGAGCAAACCCCAAAAGGTGGATTGTCACTGACGTTTTTTTCCATGGTTTTGTTCGTGTTAATTTTCCTTCTTTTCTTCGGAGATGAAATCAATTTTATTATTTATTTAGTAATTGTATTGTTAATCCACGAACTAGGACATTTTCTAGCAATGAAAGCCTTTAAGTATAAGAATGTGAGAATGTTATTTATTCCACTTATGGGAGCTTTTGTTCAAGGAACTAAGAATAATTATTCGCAAAAACAAAGTTTTATTGTCACTGCTGCAGGTCCTTTCCCCGGAATGATAATCGGTGCAGCATTGGTTTATTTTGGAAATGATTTTAGGTCAGAATGGATGGTGACAACAGGATTACTTTTCCTCCTCCTCAATCTTATCAACTTAATTCCTTTAGACCCACTAGATGGAGGTCAATTGTTTAAATTATTTGTCAGAAAAAACAATGAGTTATTCTTAATGATTTTCGCTTTTACATCCTCATTAATTATGATTGGAGTTGGATGGTATCTGAATAGCATTATTCTGATGCTCTTTGGTTTTTTTATGGGTTTCCGAGTAAGATCCATGCAGAAAAAACACGAAATTCATAAGGAGTTGAAAGAGGAAGGGGTTGATTATGCTACAACTTATAAGTTGTTAAGTAACGAAACATATTCCAAAATTAGAAAGGTTGTTATCGACTATACACCAGCATTGCAGAAATACATTGACCAAGTTTCATTGGAAGATTTAGCACCTGTTCTTGCAAGTCAAGTTAACAGTGTTTTGGAAACTCCTTTGGAGAAAGATACAAGTGTTCTATTTAAAATAATGTTATTGGTTTTTTGGATAGCTTCGTTTGCAATTCCAATTTTCCTCTTCTTTTCTATCAACCTTCAATGGTACGCGCCTGATGTTATTTAATCCAGGGCAAAAAGTAGTTTTTCTTCACGAAAGTGGTCATGGCATTGTTGATTCTATTGCTTCCAATGGGAGAATAATAATCCTAGACGAAGATGGATTCAAAAGAGAATATTTAAAATCGCAATTAGCAATCGTTCAAAATGAGCAGTATCCAATTGATGAAGATGTTGCAACTAACATTGCTTTGCAGGATCAAGGATTATCAGGGGCAAATAGCGTGAATACTTATTCTGCGGAAAGAAGAAAGAACGATGTCTCAGAAATCGATTTGCACATCGAAGAAATAACAGAATCTCATAGAGGTTTATCTAATCATGAAATTCTCTCTCGACAAATGATTGCTTTTCGTCAATTCTACCAAAGAGCAAGATCTCAAAAGAAAGGAAAAATCGTTATTATTCATGGAGTAGGAGAAGGAGTTCTTCGCTATGAAGTTCGCTCATTCCTCAATAAAGAAAACGGCGTAGAGTATTTTGATGCAGACTACTTAGATTATGGACAAGGAGCAACGGTTATTTTAATGAAGTATTAGAGCAATGAATCATTGATTGAAGGAACTAATGATTCAATGGATGCTCGTAGTAGGTTCTATTCAAAAGATTAATTTTCTAATTGAACTATTTTTAGCAAATATCAACTTCAACATTGAAACATTAAAGCAATGAATCATTGAATTCTCAACATCACACTCCATCTCGACTCCCGCTCGATGTCCGTTCCCTACTCCACACTCCACACTCCACACTCCATACTCTTCACTCCATACTCCATACTCTTCACTCCATACTTCCCACCGCTCTCTTATAAAAACGAAAGCCTCCAACTTTTTTAACTAGCTTAAATTTTGGGTTTGAATCGAGTTCTATATTTGTTGATTTGGAAACCATGTAAACGTCCTTATCAACATCGCCCGTCAATAACCAACTTTGATCTTTTCTTTTTTCTGAAAGCCCTGCAGGTTGCTGAAAATAATAATACTGCGCATAACTTTTGTAGCCAAAAGATTCTACGTAACAATCTTCTCCTTGAATACTTTCGTAGAAAGAAACAACAGGTCCTTGCGTGAAACCTTCAATTTTTGGTAGAATAAAAAACAAGACCATTAGCAAGGAAAATGCAACCGTTTTTGAAATCGTAATGATCGCTTTATTAATCATTCTTTGTTTGAAAAACACAGCAGAAATTATCATCCCTATAAAGAAAAAGATGCCGATTAAGAATTCATATCCTGACCAATAAATCACTGTTCCCATTGAATCAACAGCGAAAGGATCATTCATTAAAGGGAAGAGCAATTCTTTGTTTTTCATAATCAATGGCATCGCAGTTAAGAGGATTCCCCATATAGAACCAACGATAATAAAAAGCACTGTCTGATATTTTTTCCATTCTTCTTTTTGCTGTATGGCTTGATAGAGGAAATATGCTGCTAAGAAGGATAAAGGAATGTAAGTCATTGAAGAATAGTGTACTATCTTGGTTGTGGAAATGCTGAATAAGATGATTACAACCCAAAAAAGACTCAGCATCCATATCCTAAAGTCAAGAGCTAGGCGCTCAGATTTCCTTCTAAAATAGGGGAGAGCAAATATTGAAATTGGAAAGCAACCAATAAACACGACGACAAAATGATAGTAAAAAGGTTGCGCATGTCCTGCAACTGGTTGATTAAATAATTCAATTTGATACTCAATGAATTGTTGTATGATAGCAAATCCATTCTGTGCTACTTCCATGCTTAACCAAGCACCAATTACCCCCATCATTCCAATAAAGAATAATGCAATGTATTTGATATGCGGGAAAGGTTTAAATTTTTTCAGGATAAGATAAACCAATAAAGTTAAGCCAAGTAATAAGAAACCAACCGGCCCTTTTGTGATGACGCTTAATCCACTAAACAAACCGGAAAGTAATGCTAGTTTCCCTAGGTTGACTTCTTCTTTTGCAAGAACACGCATCAAAAAATAGATGGACATGAAAATAAAGTAATTGAAAACCGGGTCAATGATTCCAGATTTAAAATAGAGGTGAGGTAAGAATGAACCGAAGAATAATAGTGCCCAAATCAATCCCATTTTAGCAGAAAAATGTTTCTTTCCTATAAAATAAAATGTGAGTAAGTAAATCAGTCCAAACAATGCATTAGGAAATCGTGCAGCAAACTCATTGATGCCAAATAGCTTCATCGCTCCAACTTGCAACCAAAAAAAGAAAGGAGGTTTCTCCCAAAAGGGACTGTAATTAATCTGAACACGCAAATAATCATTACTCGCAATCATTTCTCGTGCAGATTCAGCAAAGTTGATTTCATCCCAATCAAAAAGGTGCACATTGCCCAAACCTATAAAAAAGAACAAAGACATAGATAGCAAAAGAAGAATGCTATATCGCTGGTTGTTGGCTATAATATTGAAATATTTATTTACCATATTGTTTTCCCCTTTTTGGAGGGGGATTAAGGGGGAGGAATTTATTACTATCTATTTCTCTTCCTTTTCCAAATTCGTTTTATCAAAAATAATAATACAAAAGAAACAAGAAAAGCAACAATTCTAAATAACCAAGTTAAAATAAAATTGGCTTCTGCTTTCACATTGACATTTAAAGGAACAATATTGCTTTCTATTCTCAAAACAGGATTCATGTATAGATGACTGTTCTTATTATAAGCAACTGTTCTAACGTAAGTGTCATCATCGGTAAACGAGTAGGAAACAGCATCTGTGTTCAGCACTTTCTTAACCACTTTTCCGTCTTGACCTTTTAATACGATGGAATCGGCTTTGGTAGATAGGCAAATGTTCATTGTTGATTCCGTAACTTCACAGCTTTCAAGTAAATTATCGCATTCTCCATTATGACTCCAAATTGCATAATTCTTTCCTTGCTTCATCGATTGCATCACAGAATCTGGATGTCGAACTTCAGAATGAATGATGTTCCAAATACGAAAAGTTGGCTCTTTGACTAAATCATGCGTATCGTCATCGCCCATAATCCATGTCAAACGGCCAGCAGAAAGAGCAGCGTCCCAATGTTCTTCAGAAACACGATAATGATTGAGGACTTCCGTAAATTCATACCCAACTAAATGTTGCATATCGCTAAAAGACCTACCACCAGCGAACTTAGGATGTGCCATTGAGACCATCGCTCCGTTTACTTTTATATTCTCAATGATTTTTTGCTTGTGAGAAGTGAGTTGATAGAGTGGATAATCGAAGTAAGATACTTTTGGCGAATTAATGGCTAAGTAGTGCGACTTGAAGATATTATAACCATGCTCATAAACAGGGATATATAAGTCTGTAAATTGTTTTCCGTAAGTGCTAATTTTATGATAATTAGAGATTCCTGCAATGTCGTAGCCTTTTTCTGTGTAGCCTTCAAAAACGTCTTTTTCTGTATTGTGACCGTTGGTTACGGATTTCCAAGCAACTGTGTGCGCATGAAAATTTGCTCGGTAAGATGAGTCTGATAAATTCTCATAAGGATTATAAATATTACTTCCGGAGAATGCTTTAGGTTCAGGGAAATTATAAATCGTTGTGTTGATATAAAATATAGAGGCAATTAGCAGAACAAAAACAACCAATGAAAGAATCAATTTCATCAGTATCGCGACTATTTTTTTCAAATTCAATTATTTTGAAGCTTTCGTGTGAAAAATCTTTGACTTTGCAATTCCAATCTTGTTGAAGAAGTACATCCAAGATACTTTCAATACTCCAAGTCCATAAGTAGTGCTTCTTGCAATGTTAATAGAAGATGCATCATCAAAATATTTGGTTGGGCAAGTGATTTCTGCGATTTCATAATCTGCGTAGAAGATTTGTGCCAACATTTGATTGTCAAATATAAAGTCATCTGAATTGATGTTGTAATTAATTCCTTCCAATACTTCTTTAGAAAACATTCTATAACCTGTATGATACTCAGACAGTTTTTGACTCATTAAAATATTTTGACTCAAGGTTAAAAAACGATTTGCAATGTATTTGTAAATTGGCATTCCACCTTTTAACGCACCTTTTCCAAGAATTCTTGACCCAATCACTACAGGATAAACATCGTTGGCAATGAGATGTGCCATTGATTCAATTAACTTCGGAGTATATTGATAATCAGGATGTAACATCACCACAATATCCGCTCCTAATTCCAATGCTTTGTTGTAGCAAGACTTCTGATTACCTCCGTAACCCTTATTTTCTTCGTGAACAATGATGTGCTTGATTCCAATTTCTCTCCCTAATTCTGCTGTGTTGTCACTGCTTTTATCGTCAACCAAGACAACATCATCAACAATATCAAAAGGGATTTCGTCGTATGTTTTTTGTAAAGTCTTTGCTGCGTTATAGGCAGGTAGAATGACAATCAGTTTTTTTCCTTTAATCATAGTTCTTTAAATTGGAAATCAAAGATAATTATTAATTGTCATTTAATTATAAATCTTGTCTAAATGTATGCACATCATTATGATGTTCTTCAATCTTATCTTTAATTATCTTAATCGTTTGGGCGAGAATAAAGATATCCTGTGTTGTTTGGTGTTTCAACCATGCCCAACTAGATTGTTCATCTTCGACAGCTAACGCAATGTGGTAAAGAATCTCGAAATCGTTTTTCAATAGCCATCTTTGTGCGCCTTCATTTCCTTCTGCGGCATTGATCATGGCCATCAATTGGAAATAGCCGTTTTGTTGCAGCCAATTTCTAGCGTCGTCTTTTAAGTAAATTGCAAATGTTGCCATTGCCAATTCTTCGTAACCATTCTCTTTAAGCCAACGGGTAATCTCTTCATTTCCTTCAATCGCTTTTGCCCAAGCAAGAATAATTTTTGGAGAATAGTCAATGCTCTTCAAAGGAACTTTTTGAATTTTCTTAATATTAACCTTTCTTTTTCTATTGAACCAACTAGCCATGTGCGTAGAATAAGTAAGAGATGAAAATAGCAGAAACGATTCCTATAAAATCTGCAATCAATCCTGCGGTAACTGCGTATCTTGTATTTCTAATTTTTACAGAACCAAAATAAACGGCGAGAACGTAGAAGGTTGTTTCGGTAGAGCCTTGGAAGGTTGCCGCAATCTTTTCTTGCATAGAATCGATGCCATAAGTATTCATGATCTCTATATATGCTCCTCTTGCACCGCTTCCACTTAAGGGTTTCATAAAGGCAACGGGTAGTGCGTCAATCCATTCTGTAACTGTAATGCCTCCATAGAGAGCGAGTGTTTTAATTCCGTCAAGTAATATGTCTAAAGTTCCAGATGCACGAAGTACTGCTATTGCTGCAAGCATCGCAATCAAATAGGGAATGATGCTAATAGCAACATTAAAACCATCCTTAGCTCCATCAATAAAGGACTCATAAACATTTACTTTTCTTATTGCTGCCAACAGAATAAAAGAAATGATGATAAGAAAAATAATAAGATTTCCTCCTACGTTAGAGATTACATCTCCTTGTTCTGGATGCTTGACAACGTAATAGAGTAATAATCCAATTAATATAGATGCCGTACCAACGTACGCAAGAACTACTTTGTTGAATAGATTTATTTTTTGTCTAATTGCAACGTAAATCAAACCGCCAAGTGATGCTAAAAATGTGGCAATTAAAATAGGTAAGAAAACAGCAGTTGGAGATTCAGAACCTGCACGGTAGGCAAATATTGAAACAGGTATAATTGTCAATCCTGAAGTGTTTAGGACTAAGAACATTATTTGCGCATTGGACGCTGTTTCTTTATCTGGATTCAATTCTTGCAATTCTTTCATTGCTTTTAAGCCAAGTGGAGTAGCAGCATTATCCAGTCCCAGCATATTTGCGCTGAAATTCATCATCATTGAACCAACTGCAGGGTGGTCCCTAGGAACTTCAGGAAGTAAGCGAGAGAAAAGAGGTGAAACCAAGCGAGTTAATATTTTTACTGCGCCACCGTTTTCTCCAATTTTCATTATTCCCATCCAGAAACAGAGAACACCTGTAAGCCACAAAGAAATTTCAAAACCAGTTTTAGCTGAATTCATCAATGCGTCAACAAGGTTTTTAAAAATGTCTAAGTCATGCCAGAAAATGAGTTTACTTGCCGCAACAACAAATGCGATGAGAAACATTCCAATCCATATTCGATTTAAAATCATAGTTCAAATATCAACAAATTATTAATGGAGAATGAAGAACGAAGAATTAATAATGAACATTGTGATGTTGTCAAGTCATTGTAACCTTTACAAAATTCTCAATCATCACTCTTCCGTGGTTTCCAGAAACTTCTGGATGGAATTGCACCCCAAAAATTACTTTCTCTTTGTGTTGCATGACTTCATTGACGCAAGTATCGGAAGAAGCAACCAATTCAAATCCTTCTGGAATCGAAATGCTTTCACAATGGTCTTCCATAATCTCTACTTCGTCAGGAAGTCGGTTGAATAAAGGGCAGTCTTCGTAAGTTTCAATTGTTTGCCAATCTCTATCTTCTTTCATGCGACTTGCAAAGGCACCGTGCATTAATCCAATTATTTGATGTCCGAAGCAAATACCAAGAATTGGTAATTCAGTTGTTTTTATCCAGTGTAGTTGCTTGATGTATGGAGTAGGATCAACTTCTGTCACTAAAATAGGTGCTCCAGAAATAATCACTCCAGCGATATTTTCTAAATCACTTTCTTTGAAGTCCAATAATTTTGCAGATTTTACATCGATGAATTCATCAACAATCTCTTCGATGTATTTGGTTTTGTTGCTGCCGCAATCTATTACAAGAATTTTATTCATTTTATTTGATTAACTTTCATCTAACACTTTTCACAGAGAACCACAGAGAACCACAGAGAAGTCACAGAGGTTCGCAGAGCTATGATGTGATTTTCTTTTCACTTTTCAACTCATCACTCATCACGCTAACAAAAGTCTACTTCCATAATCCATAATCCATAATTCTAACAAGAGTCTACTTCACCTTTCATCACTCATCACGCTAACAAGAGTCTACTTCACTTTTCATCTTTTAATTAATAACCCCAATTCCCTGCCTCACAATTTCAACCCCATCAATGCAATTCACAATTGTTGAAACTTCTAATAAGCCTTTTCCTCCGTCGATGATTAAGTCAACTTCGCTGTCAAAACGTTCGTATATCACAAATGGATCTATGAAATAATCTTTGATTTCATCTTCTGAATCATGTAAAGAGGTTGTTGCCACTGGATTGCCTAATTCTTTTACAATCTCTAAGATAATATTATTGTCAGGTATCCTAATTCCGATTTCTTTTCTATTCGTATCGAAACGTCGAGGAACTTCATTGGTTGCAGTCAAAATAAAAGTGAAGGGGCCAGGCAATGACTTGTTTAGTAATTTATACGTCGGTCTATCGATGTGTTTAACATAGTCGGAAATTTGACTCAGGTCTTGACAGATAATTGAAAAGTTGGCTTTTTTTAATTTCACACCTTTGTAGGTTGCCAATGTGTTTAGCGCTTTTTTATTGTTCAAATCACAACCTATGGCATAAACAGTGTCAGTAGGGAAGATGATTAAACCTCCTTTGCGAAGAATGTCAATGGCTTGCTGAATGATTCTTTGGTCTATATTGTCAGGATTGATTTCTATGAACATGAGTTTATTTTAAACTAAAGATAATGATTAATGTTTAATTTGTTTGAGGATGAAGAAAAGATTATCCGTGCATCCGTGGTTAAGATTTCTCCATCACTTTTTAAATACGCTGCAATCAATCGCATAGTGGTCACTTAATTCTTGCTCCTGAATGTTAAATTCTCTTGAACCTAACTCTGAAGAATGAAAAATATAATCGATTCTACCAATAGGTAACTTCCCAGCATAGGTTGCGCCAATGCCAAAAGAGGTGTTTCTAAATGCATCTGTGAGTTGTTGGGAGAATTGGTCGTAA
Source organism: Bacteroidota bacterium (assembly GCA_024280195.1). GTDB lineage: Bacteria > Bacteroidota > Bacteroidia > Flavobacteriales_D > Crocinitomicaceae > UBA4466. The sequence continues at coordinate 19,324 of JAJRQP010000309.1, forward strand.
ACATAAGACATAGGAGTGTCGTTAAAGTCGCCACAAACAACTACAGGATGCGGAGAACTTTGAATATGTTGGTTTACTTGAATTGCTTGTTTTGCTCGTAAAGGGTAGGCTTTTCGAACTTTTCGCATCAGTTTTAACAGTCTTGTTTGTTTTTCTTCTGAATCATTTATTTGATTATCAATGAGTTCGTATTCTTCTTCGTTGAATCGAATGGATTGCAGGTGGATATTATAGATTCTAAATGTATCCTGTTCTTTTACGATATCTGTATAAATGCAATAGTTGAAGCTTTTCTCTTGGTTATCGAAAGTGACATTCCCTTTTTCGATGATGGGGTATTTGGAGAAAATGGCAACACCAAAGTTTTGCCTTCCCGTTATTCTGTGAGAGTATCTTTCGTAAGAATCAACGGAATGTAGAATTTGAATAATAGAATCTTTGGTCACAAACTTCGTTGGCTTGTCTTGTTTGTAGAATTCTTGAAAACAAACGACTTCTGGTTGTTTATTGCGCAGGAAATTAAAAATCTTCTCTTTTTTGAGGTAGTTATTCTTTCTGTCAGAAGCATAAAGGTCGAATAGACGGACATTGTAACTCATAACATGTAATTCTGTTCTTTCGTTATTGGTGTTGCTGTCATCAGATCCGAAAGAAAAGCTTCTAAAATGCAATGTTCCTCCTAGTAGTAGTGCGATTATGAAAAACCATTTCCATTTTGATTGCAAGAATATCCAAAAGAGAAGAAGGAGGATATTGCCCAAAACAATGAAGTTGTATCCTAGTGCAAAGAAAGGGACAAATGAATTGATTTTTGGTTCAGAATAGGGGCCTAGATAGCTTAAAAGCAAAGATAGAATAGCAAAAAAAGAGAGGATGCCGAGAAAAAATCTCCAATGAAATATTTTCTTAACCCAGCGCAATGTCTATCTTTTACTTTGATTGAAAAGAACCTCTTTCTCTTTCTTGCTCAATGATTCGTAACCTGATTTAGAGATTTTATCAAGAATTTTATCAATGATTTCTTGCTTCTTCTTCTTGTCAAGGTTGTAATCTTCATCCGACTTATTTCTTGCTGTCCGTCCACCTTTTTTGACTTTCATTTTAGGCTTTTTATTCTTAGAGAAGAACTGGAGAATACCATTCATAAAACCTTGAGAAAGTGTAACGATGTTATTTGAGGCGTGTACATTTTGAATAGACCAAACACCCAGTATAGCTCCACCTAAATGTGCAAAATGCGCGGTATTATCACCAGAAGTTAGGTTGAATAAATCCATGAGAATAAATGCCAATGCTAAGAAGATGATTTTAACAGAGAAAAATCCAAAAAGATTAACCTTTGTGTTGGGACGATAGAATGCAATGGCAATAAAAATAGCCATGATTGAACCGGATGCTCCAACAACCATATCATTCGACATTTGCAACTTTGGAAATACAGCGTGCGCAATAACTTCGAGCAGTCCTCCAAGAATTCCACCAAGAATGTAGGTTGCAAGCAATCGTTTGGCGCTAAATAGTTGTTCAAACAGTTTCCCTGCGAAATAAAGGAAAAGCATGTTCCAGAAAAGATGCATCAAATCGTAATGCGTGAACATATAAGTAAACAACGTCCAAGGATGTGTTAAGAATGGAACGAGTTGCGTATGCAGTCCAAAGAAAGGATTAATGAAGACATCAATGAACGCAAAGCTAGACGATCCAAGAAGTTCTGAAAATATGTCTAAAACACGAATACCAAGAAAAAGGACTACATTGATGAATATCAATTGAATCGTCATGCCTCCATGCTTGACTTGATGCTTGATGCTGTCTATGAAAGTAGGTTGTGTTTGCATGTTAATAGAAGTTTTTACGGTCTTTTTTCTTCCACACCAAAACGAGGATGGCTCCAACTATTGCTCCTCCAACATGTGCTAAGTGAGCGACTGTATCTCCAGGTTTGTAGATGCTATTGTATATCTCAAATGCGATGTACCCTCCAATGAGGTATTTTGCTTTGACTGGAATGGGAGGAAAAATTAGCATTAATTCTGTATTAGGAAAGAGGAGCGCAAATCCTGCTAAAAGACCAAATATTGCTCCTGATGCACCAACAAGAGTGCTAAAATTATAATCTACGTACTGTTGAATGATTATTTGACTTGCATCCGAATGAATTTTAATGGCTTCAAAGTTTTGTGCTGCTATTTGGTGATTGAGTTCTGTTAAGTCATAACCATCAGCAATGATCGCATTCTTCAATTCAAATATGTTATATACGCCAATTGAAGAATAAAGAATGTATGCTCCCAACCCACTTGCGATATAAAAAATAAAATAACGTTTTGCTCCCCAAATTCTTTCTAGGTGGGCTCCAAACATAAATAAAAGTAACATGTTAAAAATGATATGCATTGGGTCAACAAGACTGTGCATGAACATGTGAGTTATAACTTGGTAGGGCTCAAAAAAAACTGTTCCAAAGTAATGAGTACCTAATAGGTTATTCATGTCGTAGCCCTTTGAAGATAAAAGCAAAGACCCTAAGTAGAATAATACATTTAGAATCAATAAGTTTTTGGTGACTGGCGGAATATTTCTAAACATGCTAAGCAAATTTGTAAGCAATCTCATCCAGTGAAATTGTCTCGATTATTTTTTTATTTCTTGGAGAATAGACGTGGTTCTCACATTGGAATAATTGGTCTATCAATCCTTGAATGGATTCATTGGTTGATAAGTTTAAATTCTTCATAGAAGCAGATTTAGCAATAGACGCTATAAATGCATGGGCAATTTCTCCTTTTTCGATATCTTGATAAGCCAGTGTTGCAAAAAGCTCGTCGATTGCTCGGGAAATGGATTCTTCTTGCAAGACAGCTGGGACAGATTTTAAGTGTAGAATTCCGTCTTTAATTTCTCCGTCAAAACCGAGTTGTTTAAGGAGCGATTGATTCTCTGTCCAATAGTTAACCTCGTTAGACGAAATTTCTTTCTCAATTGGAAATAAAAGTGATTGAGAATCTATCGGGTTGGAAACAAATCGATTAGAGGTGTCAGTGTAAACTATTTGTTCAATTGCTCTTCTTGCGTGAATGAGCATTAATCCAGATTTGCTCGAAGAGATAATGTAGTTGCCCTTAATAATGAAAGTTGTTTCAGATTCTTTGAAATCTTCAAAAGGAATTGCATTATTTTCTTCTTCAATTGGTGACTCATCTTCTATTTTGTAGAAGTTTGCCCAGTCGGCAGAATCTGTCTCTTTAGAACCAAATCCTTGATCCATGATTGCTTTTGAGAAATTATCTTTTGCTTTTCCTGTTCCACTAGAAGTTGACTTGGTAGTCGTTGCGAAAGGATTAAAATTATCATTCACTCTGATGGTAGGTTCTACAGGAGTTTGTTTCCTCATTCCTAAAGGTAAGTCAAAACTAGTTTCTCGCTCAAAGTCTAAGGAGGGAGCAATGTTATATTTCCCTAAGGATAAGCGAATGCTACTCAAAAGAATCGAGTAAATGAATTTTTCTTCTTCAAACTTAATTTCTGTCTTTGTTGGATGCACGTTAACATCAATCTTTTGTGGATCTACATCTAGGTATAAAAAGTAACCTGGGAATTTCCCGTGCTGTACCATCCCTTCAAATGCTTTCGTGATCGCATGATTGAAATAAGCGCTTTTAAAATACCTGTCATTGACAAAAAAGAATTGATTTCCTCTGGATTTTTTTGCGTGTTCAGGCTTAAGAACAAAACCTTTTAGTTGCACAATCTCCGTGCTTTCCTCAATAGGAACCAGTCTGTCGTTAAAATTTGTTCCTAGAATATTGACAATTCTTTTTCTTAAAATAGCAGAAGGAAGGTTGTAGACCTCTGATTCGTTATGTTTTAATGTCAAGTGAATGTCTGGGTGCGATAAGGCAATCCGTTCAAATTCATCTTGAATGTGTTTAAATTCTGTGCTGTCTTTCTTTAGAAAATTTCTTCTCGCAGGAACGTTGTAGAATAGGTTCTTAATTTCAAAAGAAGTTCCTTGTGGGCAAACAGTATCTTCATTGAGTTTTATTTCACTGCCTTCTATGAGAATTTTTCTTCCTGTTTCAGCATCGGCTGTTTTTGTTCTCATTTCTACGTGAGCAATCGCTGCGACTGATGCCAATGCTTCTCCTCGAAAACCTTTTGTGGTTAAAGAAAATAAATCGTCTGCCGTTCGTATTTTACTCGTTGCATGGCGTTTAAAGCAAAGTACAGCATCGGCTTCAGACATGCCTTTTCCGTTGTCAACAACTTGGATTAAAGTTTTTCCTGCATCTTTAATGTTGATGTCAATTTTAGTTGCTCCTGCATCAATGGCATTCTCCATTAATTCTTTAACCACAGAGGCTGGACGCTGAATAACTTCTCCAGCTGCAATTTGATTTGCGATGTTATCGGGTAATAATTGTATAAAATCACTCATCTTCTTCTTACCACAATTTTTTTACAACTGTATCTACTTCATCTACACCGTTAAAGATAAAATAACCCAACACTAAAATGATTACAATCAACAGCATAACTCTAAAGTTAGATGTTCTATTTGTATTTTGTCTGTGTTGAGCACGACTCCATTCTCCTTGCAAGTTCTCTTTGAAAATTTCTTTTATTCTATCGTCAGAAACGTCAGACTTTTCCAATTCTTCGTACTGTTTTTTCTTTGCGCGTAATCGTTCTTTCCTTTCGTCGTAATAACGTGGGTTGTATTGATATCGCTGATGCGAAACAGTTTTATTTAAGAATCTTATTTTCATTGATGTTGTCTATTACAAACATAGTGTTTTCTCAATGAATAGAGCGTTAAAGGAGGTTAAAAAAAATCGGAAGGAGCAATTTTTTTATGTTGTTTTGCTAATTACATTTTACATTGAGCATTTAATATTTTACATTTTTTGAAATCTTCCATTCTCTACATCCGAACATAAACAAATCATTCCTATATTTACACAACATCTTTAAAATTCAATTTTCAATAATTAAATGAAGCAAATTTTCTCCAAAAAGTTATTCCTGATTCTTCCAATAATCGCGTTGCTGTTTTTTGTGGTTTTTAGTCAAGAAAATATGCCGTTTACTAATTTTGTGAATGCAAAAAAGGAACTTGTAGAAGTTGAAAAACAGCATCCTTCTGCTGGAGAAACATGGGCAGATAAGAAATTATCATCTCTTTCTTTGCGTCAAAAAGTAGGACAGTTTTTTATGATTGCTTCGTCTTCTAACAAAGGAGAAACGCATTTTAAAGAAATTGATTCATTGATTGAGAACGATGAAGTAGGAGGAGTGATTTTCTTTCAAGGACAACGTTCTAACTTGTCGACCTGCATTGATAGGTATCAAAAGAAAAGTACAATTCCTCTCTTGATTGCAATGGATGCAGAATGGGGAGCAAGTATGCGCTTGTTTGGAGAAGATAGATTTCCGTACAACTATACTTTGGGAGCAGCCAATAATCCGAAATTAACAGAGAGAATTGCAGAAATGATGGGGGAAGAATGCAGAGAATTAGGCATTCATTTCAATTTTGCTCCCGTTGCAGATGTCAATAGTAACCCTAATAATCCAGTGATTGGTTTTCGATCTTATGGAGAATATCCGAAAGATGTTGCGGCGCACGTTACCGCAACGGTGAAAGGTTTGGAAAAACAAGGAGTAATGTCAAGTATCAAACATTTCCCAGGACATGGCGATACAGATATTGATTCTCACAAAGATTTGCCGATTGTGAATAATTCTTACAACCACATCAATGCAATTGATTTCTTCCCGTTTCGTGCCGGAATTACTGCCGGTGCATCTTCTGTGATGATTGGTCACTTGAACGTACCTGCTTTGGATGATACCGGAACACCGAGTAGTTTGTCTGCTCCAACGATACAAGATTATTTAAAGGGAGAATTAGGGTTCAAAGGGTTAGTGGTCAGTGATGCTTTAAGGATGAAAGCAGTTGCAGACAGATATGGTGCGGTAGATGCTGTAGTGAAAAGCTTTGAAGCAGGTTGCGATATTCTTCTGTTGCCAGAAAGTGTTGGGGAAGCAATTGATGCGATTGTGGCAAAGGTGAATGCAGGAGAAATTAGTTTAGAGGAAATTAATGCAAGATGTAAGAAAGTTCTGCAAGCAAAACACAAGGCAATCATTGCACCTAAAAAGTTTCGTTCGTATTCTCAAGGTCAAGTTGAACTGGCTAAAAAATTAATCTACGAACAGGCAATCACCGTTTTGAAGAATAAAGAGGATGTATTGCCAATCAAACGCTTTGACCAGAAAATTGCACATGTTGCAATCGGTTTGCATAATGCTCCAATGAATTCGTCCATGGATTTAGTAGCAAAAGTGGATCATTTTCATTTCTTCACGGGAGAAGAGGCTCTGCGAAGAATGGGAGGTAAATTGCAAAACTACGATGTGATTATTACAAGTATTCATGCAAAACGCGTTTCAAAACGAGGGGATTACGGCATGCCAAAAGGATGGGACTCTTGGTTGACACAGCTTCCTTCTGCAAAAAAGAATATCTTTTCACTGATGGGTAATCCATACGTTTTAAAGGATGCAAATTTGGAGAATGTCGATGCATTGGTGATTGGTTATGAAAATAATAAATGGGCAAACGATAGAATGGGACAATTTCTAATGGGTACTTATGCTTCCAAAGGAAAATTACCTGTCACAGTTAACTCTAACTATAAAAGAGGACAGGGCATTGAGGTTGAGTCGGGTGAAAGATTGAAAGAATCGCAACCTGAAGAGTTAGGAATTAGTCCAAAGAAATTGGCTCAAATTGACAGCATTGTGATGAAAGGTATTCGAGCAAAGGCTTTTCCAGGTTGTCAAATAGTGGTTGCCGTTAAAGGAAAAGTGATTTACAGAAAGTCGTTTGGAAATCATACTTATTCTCCAGATAGACCTGTGTTGAATGATGATGTGTACGACATTGCATCAATCACAAAAATTGCTGCATCTACCTTGTCTTTAATGCATTACAACAGTGAAGAAGAGTTGAACTTGAACCAACGATTGCGCGATTTTTTACCGGAATTAACACAGGGAACACCTTATGCATCAATGCAATTACGCAAGATGTTATCGCATCAAGCAGGTCTTAAACCGTGGATTCCATTCTATGTAAAGACGTTGAAAGATAACAAACCAAACCCTGAAATTTACGCAAAAGACTCTAGTGAATTGTTTAATCAACGGGTCGCAAAAGATTTGTGGATATTGGGTTCTTATACGAATAAGATTTATGATTCTATTCTACACACACCTTTGTTGCGTTCAAAAAAATACAAGTATTCTGATCTGGGCTATTATTTCATGAAGAAAATCATTGAGAAAAAATCAGGTAAAACATTAGATGATTTTGTGACACAGCAATTCTATCAACCAATGGGGTTGAAGTATTTACGTTACCATCCAACGCGTCATTTTCCTTTGAGTAAGATTATGCCAACAGAAAATGATTTGATTTTTAGAAAGACATTGATTCACGGCTATGTTCACGATCAAGGTGCATCTATGATGGGGGGAGTTGGAGGTCACGCTGGTTTGTTTTCCAACGCATTAGATTTGGCGAAGTTGATGCAAATGTATCTAAACAACGGAAGTTACGGAGGTGTTCAATACATCAAACCACAAGTCATTGAAGAATATACCGATTGTCAATTTTGCCCAAAGAATAGGAGAGGAGCTGGTTTTGATAAACCAACAAGAAATCTGAACGGAGGTCCAACTTGCAACCTTGTTTCATTAAAAAGTTTTGGTCATTCTGGTTTCACAGGAACCATTGTTTGGGCAGATCCAGTGAAAGAAATAAACTATGTGTTCTTATCCAATCGTGTTTATCCTGATGCGGAGAATTGGAAATTGGTGAGAATGAACATTCGTACTGATATTCAACGAGTGATTTATGAAGCTGTAAATTCTGCGAAGTAAAATGAAAAAGCAACACTTGTTTTTTCTTTCAGGTGCATTATTGATACTAACTGCCTTTGTTTTTGTTCAATTTCTGAGCTTTCATGAAGTTCGAGTAGATGCTTCCGGTTGGAAAATAAGAGACCCACTTTTTGAGCTGTTACCGCAGAAAAATTATTCGTTGCTCATTTTTTCAATCACCTATGGTTCTTTATTATTGTACTTTCTTTTAGCAAGAAAACATGTATTGTTTCTTAGTAAAATAATGATAGCATATACTTTATTGTTGCTGTTTAGACTGCTGACATTGAGCGTGATACCTCTATCTACTCCAGAGGATATCATTTATTTACAAGATCCTTTTTTAAATAACCTCATCTATTCTGGAGAGATTGATTCAGACTTGTTTTTTAGTGGGCACACGGCATTGATTCTCCTATTTTTCTTTCTGACCAAGAAGTGGATTTTTGCTTTTTTAGCCTTCCTAA